>CAYZPX010000001.1:0-86941 GCA_964480105.1 uncultured Burkholderiaceae bacterium
ACGTTGTTGTGATGTGTGGCACTTTATCTCAGGTACTACGGCTGTAGTACTAGGAGAAACAGCGGGTTTTGGGTTTTTATGGGACCGTCTGAAACGATCACATGGTGCCGGGGCCGTCCCCGAACTCTGCCCGCAAACCCGCATGGATACTGGGCTTCGTGGGCAAGGTGCCAAAATGTGCCCCCAAATGTGCCCCCAGACTGCGAAGGATACCCCCCGAAATGAAGCTGACCGATGCCAAGCTGCGCACCCTGACCACCCCCGGCAAACACTTTGACGGCGAGGGGCTCTATCTGGAACTGACCAAGGCGGGCGGCCGCTACTGGCGTTTGAAGTATCGCCACGGGGGCAAGGAAAAGCGGCTGGCGCTGGGCGTGTACCCCGAGGTGGGGCTGAAAGACGCCCGGGGGAAAGCAGCCGCCGCCCGCGAGGTGCTGCAAGCCGGCGACGATCCCGGGCAGGTCAAGAAGGCCGAAAAGGCAAAGCAGGTCCACGAAGCCGCGAACACCCTGCAAGCCGTGGCCCTGGAATGGCTGGACCACCAGTCCACCCGCTGGACCGCCGAAACCAGGGGCCGCATCCTGCAAAGCCTGAAAGCGGACATCTTCCCCACCCTTGGAGCTGCCCCCCTGGCCAGCATCACGCCCATGCAAGTAATGCGGGCCGTACAGCGCATTGAGGACCGGGGCGCGGGCGACCAGGCGGGCAGGGTGCTGCAACGGGTCAAGGCCATCTATCGATGGGCGGTAACGCATGGCCGAATCGAATCCAGCCCCATGGATGCCCTCAAGCCTGGCGAAATCCTCAAGCCCCGCGAAGTGCAGCACCGCGCCGCACTGACCGACCGGGATTTACCCGTGTTCCTGGCCAAACTGGACGCCTACCCCGGCGACCCCACCACCGCACACGCCCTGCGGCTGCTGATCCTGACCGCCACGCGGCCGGGCGAGGTACGCGGGGCACGTTGGAGCGAGTTCCACATGGATGAGGCCCTTTGGATCATCCCTGCCCAGCGGATGAAGATGAAGCACGAACACCGCGTGCCCCTGTCACGGCAGGCCCTGCAAGTGCTGGAGGCCATGCGCCCACTGAGCGGGGATCGTGAACTGGTGTTCCCGTCCCCGTCCTACCGCTCCAAGCCCCTGAGCGAAAACACCTTCAATGCCGCACTGCGCCGCATGGGCTACGACACCGCCACCGCCCACGGCTTCCGCTCCCTGTTTTCGACTGTGACCAACGAACACGACCGCACCATGGGCGAGGTGGTGGAACGCGCCCTGGCACACAAGGACCGCAACAAGGTACGGGCCGCCTACCTGCGTTCCACCTTCCTGAAAGACCGGGTGGGCTTGATGCAGTGGTGGGCGGACCACCTCGACGCCCGGCGCAACGGCGCCGAAGTGATCCAGCTCGACGCCCACCGCGCCGCCTGACCACTACGGGCAACACCGCCACCAGCGCCAGCAAAACGCCCGGCAAGGCACCAGACCAAGCCCGCAACCCCACCGCCCCGCCACCCAGGCCGGGCGGTTTTTTTGTGCCCGGGCGGCCCGTTTGCCGTTTGCTTAGGGGCTATTCCCCGGAAAACACCGGGAACCATGGGAACCTGACCCAGGTTTCATAGGAGAACAGGCCAAAAACAACCGGGAACCTAGACGGGAACCAACCGGGAACCTAGGCGGGAACCTTTTAAATATATTTCATAGAATGAAATTTCATACTCATATATACCTACTTCCCCCCCTGTCTCCCCTCTGAGTCCTGCCCGTTTTCAGGTTCCCACCTGCCCGCCGATTCCGGGAACCTTGCCGGGCCACCGGCCGGCCGCCATCGCCCCGCATCCGGGCCGCCCCGGGACCGTTCAAGCGCCTGCACACCCCAGGCCGTGCCCACGCCAGCGCCTGGCCATGGATTGCCACCGGAACGACTGCGCACCTGGCCGGAAATGGGCGCGAGGGGGTATTTCTTGGAGCCCATTCCCCGGGCGGGTGGCGGATTGCCGGGCCCGGGCCATGCAAGCCACGGGCGGGCCGCTGGGCAGGTCAAACGCAAGGGGCAAGGCAAGGGCACCAGCAGGCAGGCAAAGGGCCGGATTCGGGCCGCCCGTGCCACCGATGCAGCCCTGATGCGCTACGCCCAGCCGTGACCATGCGCCAGCCCCTGGCCTGTGCTGGTGCTGGATTCCGACCAGGCCAAACACCACGGGCCGCCGTGCCGAGACGAGCGAAAAATTTCGTCCGTCTTACCCGGCCGGGCAGTTCCTGAAATCGTAGGAGCTGCCTGTAGCTCCCGAAGCCTTGGGAGCTGCCCCGAACTTTTGGGGCTGCTGGTGGTGAATGCGGGAAATTTCCCCCTCATTTTTAGCTATTTAATTGATAGCTAATACCGCTGGATTCCATTGGCATGTAACCCATTTTGACCACGAAACCGCCCCAGGCCTGGCCGCTGGCGCTGGGCAACGCGGCCGGACTGCCGCCACGGGCGGGCACGCGCCCCACACCTGGCACATCTTGCCCCAGGGGCCAAAGCACCCGCCACCCCCGCCCCGTGCGATTCACGCCACGTTTTGCCGTGCGAAGCCGTCCAAGCCCGTCCAACGTGCTACATTTCTTCCCGAACCGAATGGTTCACGGGCTTGGCAGCCCGGTTTAGAAAAGGCGCAGCAAGCCACGCGCCCGCAGTGGCTTTTTTTACGTCCATGTGCTGCGCATGGCGCACGGTTTCCCCTGTTTTGGCGGACCGTGTGGGAGGGGCTCGCGCCCCTGCCGGTTCCTTTTCCCGGTCTGCCAACCTGCACGGTCTGCCACCCAATACCCTCTTGGCAGGGGGTAGGGTGGCAGCTTCAAAACTGTTGAAAAGGAGCCGCCATGGCTGACACCATCACCCGCATGGGCTGCACTACGCCCACCACCACCCCCGCCGAAGCCGACGCTGTGCGCCTGCACATGCTGGCCTGTAACGCCCTGGCCGAAGCCCTGCACACCCTGCGCACGGCAGACCTGAGCCCCGAGGCCCTGGCCCGAGCCATTGGCCGCGCCCGCCGTGGTGCGACCGCCCTGCGCCGGCTCTGTGAGCTGGCAGGGGGTGCCGCAATGGCCCCAGCCAAAGGAGCTTCAGCATGATTGGCACACAAAGAACGGGCCGCATCCCTGGCATCGTTATCAGCGCCGTGGTTCACTCTGGCTTGGAAGTGACCATTGACGGCAAGCCGGGTCAATTGGCCATCGTCAACGAACACGGCGAGATCGTCGCCCAGGGCCTTGCCGTGGCCCGGGAGGCGCAGGCGGTGGCTGTGAACTGTTACCGGAACATGCTCAAGGGCACAGGGCACCTACGCGTACATAGCGAGTACTTGTTGAAGGATGCTGAGTCCGGAACAGGGAGTGCCGCATGAGTGCCGCCATCCATCTGCATGGGAACGCCGCCCGCTTCGGTACCGCCGTGGTGGAAAACAATCGCGGCCTGATCGTGGTCAGCATTGCCGACGAATCCACCCGCTTCGGCCTGCGGCTGGAGGTCAACCCCGCCACCGCCCAGGCCCTGGCCCAAGCCCTTTTGGCTGCGGCTGGCGCTGGTGAACAAGGAGGTTCAGTATGAGCATGGCTACCCGCTTGAGGGAGAACATCGACCATGCCCATAGGGTTTCCGCTCAACTGTGCGCGATGTTGCAGCACACCTATGGCGAAAGCAGTGAGGCTTTTCAATCCATGTCGCAAAGACACAAGGATGCCTACCTCTGGGCCTGTTCAGACCTGGCAGAGGAATTGGCAAGGTTGATTGAAACCTACGGGGAGGCGAAGCGATGATCCCGCACACCAGCGCCAGCACGCCCACCACACCAGAGGCCGATTCCTTGCGCCTGCAAGTGAAGCTTGGGGCCTTGCAAGCTTTCCTGAGCCTGGCCAATACCGATTGCAACGACTTCCACGGGGCCAGCCCCGCCACGCGGGACGCCTACATCCGGGGATGCCACGACCTGGCCGCCGATTGCCTGGCCCTGGCCGAAGGGCTGCACAACGCATGGGGGCAAGTATGAGCACCGCCGCCTTGGATTCCTGCGCCAGCACAACAGCGCCCGCCAAACGCCCCCGCAAGCCCCGCACGGTGGCCATCCCAGCCCAGGCCAGCACCGACACGCCCCGCGCCTTCCGCAGGCCCTTGGATGGCCCCGAGCAAGCCGTGATCGATGCAGCCCTGGCCATCTTGGAACGCCACTTCCGCCAGCCCGGCCCGGTGTTCGATTCGCCCGATGCGGTGAAGCACTACCTACAGATTCAACTTGCCGGCGAGCCCCGCGAAATCTTCGCTGCGGCGTTTTTGGACGCGCAACACCGGCTGATCGCCTTTGAGCGCCTGGCCGTTGGGACCATCACGCAAACGTCGGTTTACCCCCGGGAGGTGGTCCTAGACGCTTTGCACCATGGGGCAGTGGCGACGATCTTTGCCCACAACCACCCCAGCGGGAGCGTGACCCCAAGCCGGGCCGATGAACACCTGACCCAGACCCTGAAAACCGCGCTGGCGCTGGTTGACGTGCGGGTGTTGGACCACGTGATCGTTGCCCCTGGCAAGGCCCTTTCCATGGCCGAACACGGGATGGTCTAGCGGCCGAAGTTTTCGTCCACGCCTAGCCGGGGTCTGATCCGCCCCGGCGAAAAGCCGGATTCCTCCCGCTGGCCTGGCTTGGGCACCCTATTACGGGATGGACTGACCGCGAGCGCTGGGAGGCGCTGCCGAAATGCTGAATACCGATTCCGTATTCCTTGCCGTATGCATGGAAAGGCTGAAGGAGTTGGCCGAACAAAAGTTGGCCCATCACCCTGGCGCATTTCCCCGATTTATGAATGGCCCCGGAAAAGATTTGCTTGCCGAAATTGTCGTTCGCCATCTACCGAAAAAACTGCCACCCCCTGCCGATGGGCTGACGATATTTGAGCGGGAACAGGCATTGCTGATTCGCATGGAAATGGCCGCCCCCAACATCCAAGCAGCCAAAGAAGACGCTGCGGCGGTGATTGGTCTGTGGGCGGAATCGACAGCTTTCGGCATGTTCAAGCCGCAAACCAGCGCTTTGATTCGTGAGTCAAGCCCATCCGCGCCGCAACCACCTACCGATAGCGAATCGCAACAACTAAGCATGGACTACCAGCACCATCGTTTGTTGCGCCTTGCCGGGCGGCTGCTTAGGCAAATGCCAAAAGCCCTTCGGGAGTTTCAGGCTGAGGGTGTGACCCGCGTCCTTGTCCAGTCACACACCGGCCTTGGTTATCTACGCTTTCTGTATTCAGGGAAGGTTTCCGACATGCTGGGGCCTGATGGCGTTCCGCTCAATTTGGCAGAAGCCCATCGCCGCGCCTTTGATCGCTGGGCCGAAGATGCAATTAGGCAATGGGCTGAACCGTACGAGCTTGGAGCGGTGCAAGCCATCATTCCGGCCCCAGCGCCCAGCACCAGCCCAGCCCGGCCACATCTCACAAGCGCCGCACCAGCACCGCAACCAGCGCCAGCACAAGCCCCGCGCCTGTTGCGCAAAGCCGACCTGATTGCAGACCTGGAGAAGGAATGGCCGTCAATCAGTGCAGACATTGGCAACCAAACCCGCAACGGCTTGAAAGAGGCCGCGTACACAGCGTTACCCGGCAAGAAGCAGGGGGCCTATGACGTTAAAGCCGCGAAGCAGTGGGCGCAAGTCAACCTCAAATGGACACAGCAGACGCCTGAGGCTGCGCCCCCGCCGACGCGCAAACAGGCCACCGTGTTCGATGGGCTTGTCCCAAGAGCTGGCAAACGCTGAAAGCAATCAAAAGCCGTAATTGGCCGTAATTAGCCGTAAAAGGCCGAAGCCTAAACACTGAGGTTTCCACACCTTGAAAGGGCCAAATGAACCGCACCGCTTCCAACCCACAGCACCCCGCCCAGGGCTTGACCACCCACGGCGCAATGCCCACAGCCCCCACCAGACCCGCCCGCCTACTGCGCTTTCCCGCAGTGCGGGAACGCACCGGGCAGGGCAAATCAAGCACGTATGCCGCTATGGCAGCCGGAACATTTCCGCTCCCGGTTCGCGTTGGAGCCCGTGGCGTGGCCTGGCGCGAAGACGAAATTGATGCGTGGATTCAAAGCCGGCAAACAGCCGAAATCCGCCCCGTGATCCAGAAGACCCGCACTGAAGTGGAGGGCCAGTAAATGAGCGCAGGATTCCAAACCGAGGCCATCACCGACGCGGTGAACGACGCCCTAAACACCCACCTCAAAACCCTGCATTCCTTGCTTGGGCTTGGTTCAACAAAGGAGCGGACCGGCCTACACGCCAGCGCCATTCAAGCAGCCGCAACGATGCACGCGGCCGCATTGCAGGCCCTGGCCACGACGGAGGCCGCAGAGATTCAGGCGGCTGCCTTGGATCGTCTGGCGATTGCCATCCGTGCCCGGGTGCCCAGCCGGGGCGATTCGCTGTAGGTGGCCCCGATGCAAGAAGCCATCCCCGCTCCAAGGGAGCGGCCCTATAACGGCATTTCTACCCAGCGGGCCGCCATCCTGGCCCGCCTGGCGCAGTCCCCCGCTACGGGGGCGCAGTTGCAAGCCGATTGCATCGCCCCAGACCCCACAGCCCGAATTTATGAGCTGCGGAAAGAAGACCATGACATCGAAACCCGCCACGTTGACCGTGTAAACCACGATGGCAGCGTGAACCGCGTGGCGCTGTACGTGCTGACGGTCAAAGACAGCCGACAGCACTCCCTTTTCCCCGAGGTCCAATGAACCCGCAGCACAGCCCCAGCACCATTCGGGCGGCCCTGTCCTTCATCCCGGCAAACCTGCCCCGCGATGAGTGGGCGCGGCTGGGCATGGCGATAAAGAGCGAATTCCCCGATGAAACGGGCCTAGACCTGTTCACCGAATGGAGCGGCACGGCCCCCAGCCATGACCCCAAAGCCTGCCGCGATACCTGGCGCAGTATCAAGGCCGGGGGCGGGGTGGGTATTGGCACCTTGCTGCACATGGCCAAAGCCAACGGCTTCCACCTGCCCAAGCCTGACCAGGCAGCCGCCCGGCCTGACCCCGCAGCCGTGGCCCGCCTGGAGAGGGAACGCGCCCAGCGCCAGCAAGCCGAGCAAGCACAGATCGAGGCCGCCCAGGCCCGTGCGGCCGCCGAGGCCGTGGCCTTGTGGGAAACCGCCAGCGAGGCCAGCGAACACCCCTACCTTGACCGAAAGGGCATCGCCCCCCACGGGGCCCGCGTGGCTGCGGACGGGGCTTTGCTGGTGCCTGTGCGCAACCCGGCCGGCGAGCTGGTCAACCTGCAACGCATCTTGCCCAACGGCGAGAAACGCTTTTTGCCGGGCGGGCGCAAGTCCGGCTGCTTCCATGTGCTGGGCACCGTGCCTGCTGGTGCTGGCGCTGGTCCCCAGGCCGCGCCCGTGGTGCTGGTGGTTGAGGGCTACGCCACGGCCGCCAGCCTGTACGAATCCACAGGGCACCCCGTGGCAGTGGCCTTTGATGCGGGCAACCTGGCCAAAGTGGCCCGCGCCCTGCGCCAGCAACACCCGGCCGCGCTGATCGTGGTGGCGGGTGACGATGACCAGGCCACCGAGGCCCGCACGGGCACCAACCCCGGCCGCGTCAAGGCGAAGCAGGCCGCCGAAGCTGTGGGCGGGGTAGCGGTGTTCCCCGAGGGCCTGCCAGAAGGCGGAAGCGACTTCAACGACATGGCCCAATCACAGGGCCTGCCCGCCGTTGAAAACACCATCACGGCCGCCATTCACGCCCACCAGGCCGCGCAGCAAGCCAAGGGCAACACCACCAGCACCAAAGCCCCAGCAAGCCCCGCCCACGAACCGGACACGGCCCCAGGCGGGCAAGGTGGCGGCCGTGGTGGCAATGGCGGCCGCCGTGGGAGCCGGGGCGGTGCTGGCGCTGGTGGCGGTGCGGGTGGCAGTGATCGCCCGGCCGCGCCTGAGTGGGACCGCTTCCAAGTCACTGACGATGGCGTGTTCCACCACGGTGTTGACCGTGAAGGCCGCCCCACAGAACCCGAATGGATTTGCAGCCGCCTGGATGTAGAGGCCCTGACCCGCGATGAATCGGGCGGGAATTGGGGCTACCTGCTGAACTTTGCCGACCCCTTGGGCAACGGCAAAACATGGGCCATGCCGTCCCGCCTGCTGGCCAGCGATGGCGGGGAATACCGCGCCGCGCTGATGGGCATGGGCCTGCGCATTGCAGCCGGCCCCCGGGCACGCAACCTGTTAACCCAATACATCCAAACCCGCCACCCCGAAGAACACGCGCTTTGCACCGACAAAACAGGATGGCACGGCCGGGCCTTTGTCCTGCCCCACGAAACCATTGGCAATGCCGAGGGCCGCGTGGTGTTTCAGACGGAATCCGCGATGGAGAACACCTACCGGACACGCGGCACCCTGGACCAATGGCGGGACCGCGTGGCCGCCCTGTGCGCTGGGAATAGCCGGCTGGTGTTTGCCGTGGCTTGTGCCTTTGCCGGCCCTGTGCTGCGCCCGGCCGGGGTGGAATCGGGCGGGTTCCACTTCCGGGGCGACTCCAGTTCCGGCAAGACCACCGCCCTACGGGTAGCCGCCAGCGTGTGGGGCGGTGCCAACTACCTGCAACGCTGGAGAACGACAGACAACGCACTTGAAGCCATTGCAGCCCAGCACAGCGACGGGCTGCTGATCTTGGATGAACTGGCACAGGTGGACCCCAAGACGGCCGGCGAGTGCGCCTACATGCTGGCCAATGAACAAAGCAAGGCCCGGGCCACCCGCAACGGGGCACCCCGTGCCCGGCTGTCCTGGCGTTTGCTGTTCCTGTCTGCGGGGGAATTGGGCCTGGCTGACCACATGGCCGAAGGCATGAAACGCACCCGCACCGGGCAAGAAGTGCGCATGGCAGACATTCCGGCCGATGCTGGCGCTGGGCTTGGAGCCTTTGAGGATTTGCACGGCATGGCGGGCGGGGCGGTGTTCTCCAGCCATATCACCGGGCAGGCGGGCACGGTCTATGGCACGGCCGGCCGCGCCTGGCTGGAGTGGCTGACCGACAACGCGGACACGCTCAAGGCCCGCATCCGCGAGGGCACGGCCCGCCTGTCTGCCGAGCTGGTGCCCCAGGATGCGAGCGGGCAGGTTCACCGGGTAGCTGCCCGGTTTGCGCTGGTGGGCACCGCCGGCGAGCTGGCCACGGCTGCGGGCCTGACGGGCTGGGCACCCGGCGAGAGCGAGCGGGCCGCCCGTGCCTGCTTTACCGCCTGGCTGAACGCCCGGGGTGGGGCTGGCAATGGCGAAGTGGCGGCGATGCTGCGGCAGGTGCGCCGCTTTCTGGAACTGCATGGCGAGGGCCGCTTTACGTGGTGGCACCGTGCGGCCGATGACCACAACGCCAAGACCCTGAACCGGGCGGGCTTCCGTCGCATGGTCAACGAGGACGGCGAGCCGATCAAGAGCAACGCGGAACACCAGCGGGCCTACGGCGAGGAAATGACGCCCTTTGATGGGGAGCGCACATCCGTGGAGTTTTTCATCATGCCCGAGACCTTCAAGGCTGAAGTGTGCCAAGGCTTTGACCACAAGGCGGTTTGCAAGGTGCTTACCTTGAACGGCATCCTCAAGGGCAACGATCCCACACGGCTCGCCAAGAAGGTCAAGCTACCCGGCTTGGGGCAAACCTGGTGTTACCACATCACCCCGGCGATCTTTGAGAGCGACATTTAAGCCCAGCCCCTGACCCAGCCACCCCAGCCCGTGCCAACGGGCTTTTTTGTGCCTGCGCAAGCCGTGGCGGTGCGGCCGAAGGCTGCGGGGGGCGGGAACTGCCTTCGCGCTGCAAAACCCCGGGAAAAGGTCCCAGTACCAGAACCAAGGCCGCCCGGTAAGGTTGCAAAAAGTGCCACGAGACAACGGGAACCAGGTTCCCAAGGTTCCCATGGTTCCCACCCCAGGTTCCCATGATTTTGGGAACCTGTTTTCATCAATGGAAACAACAGGTTAAGACACTTATCCACAGCAGGTTCCCAAGGTTCCCGCTAAAAAAGAGTCACCCCCGAAGCAAATGCGCATTTGCACCCCGGCCGCGCCGCCCGATTGGGCAGGCTTGCGGGGCATCCTGGCAGGTATTCCCCCTATGAAAAGGTACACCCGAGGGGTTCCCGATGCAGCCGCAACTGCCACAACGTCAAAGCGCTTGAAATTCCGCCTGGTGAAAAAATGAGGTTTTGGGCAAAGTACAAAAAGCGCCACGGTTTCAGGCCATGGGCACCCATTGCCCGGCCTGTTGCGCCATGCCACCGCCCCCAGTGCATGGGGTGCCCCGGACCGACCAGGGGAGGCTGATAGTCCACGCCCACCCCAGCCGAAAACCGCCCGCTCCCCTGGCCGGAGATTTTTTAACCTGTGGCGGATTTGTTAAGTCGGACTGAACAGGGCGGGCCGCGCCTGGCTGGGCACGCACCCGGAGGGGGGAGGGGGGTAAAAAGTTTGAAACCCTTGGGCCTAGACCGACCGCTCCATGGGATTTTCACGCTCGCGAGTTTTGGGAGGGGGGGTACTCCCCAGCAATGTGCCACCGCCTGCGAGTGGAAATGCCCCCAGCGTCCGGGCGATGTGCCCCCAGGCGGGGCGGTTTCCTATGTAGGGGGCAGGGCAGGGGCATTTTCAAATGTGCCCCCACATTCCTAAAATGTGCCCCCAAATGTGCCCCCACGTTGCCCCGGATGAAAGCGGACAAATTCGCACCTTCCCGGACGATGAAACCGGGTTTTCAGAGGGAGAAAGCAAAAAGGCCGCACCGTTTTGAACGTGTGCGGCCTTCGATGTGGTGCCCGGGGCCGGAATCGAAGTTCGTGGGGAATCAGGGGGTCAATGTGCAGTTTGTGTGCAATCTTGCCGCAGAAAGGCCTCAATCGTATCTCGAAGCCAGAGGGGTTTCTTTTTGGTGGACCCTGGCACGGGCTTTGGAAAGTCGGGCCGCTTGACCAGCGCATCGCGCGCGTGGGTGCGGCTGACGTGGAAGGTGGCAGCGATCTGATCCAGTGTGAGGAGCGTTCCTGCAAATGGATTTGGTTCGGTTGCAGTGGTCATGTCAGAGTGGAATTTAAAAAGCCCGCACTTGGCGGGCTGGGTTGTTGGGTCTGGGGTCGGTCAGCTGTCGCTGATTTCCATGTCGATGAAGTACGGGCAGAGCCCCCTCACTGGGGCGGTTGCCGTCCACGGCTGCCGCTCGCTGACCTGGTGGCGGAACTCCCGCCGTGCGCAGTTGTTGCAGGGGATGACTGGTTTTCCATCCAGTTCCTTGCCGTTACAGCGCGGGGTGTCGAAGGAGAGGTAGGTGCGTCTCATGCTGTCTGGCCTTTCTCGCTTTCCAGTCTTGCCCAAACGGCATCTTTCTGCTCCTGGGTGTAGGTCACCCAGTTGGCGACCTCAAGGTAATGTCGCTGGCAGGCCAAACAAAATTCCGTATATGTTGTGGTGCATCGACCAACGCAGGGGCTGTCCGGCCTGGTCATTCGACCATCCTTGGTGCGGCCGGAAGTAGTGTTTCCGCATCCAGCAGCGTGAAGTGCCCATGAGGGCGCCAGCCCATGGTATCGATGAAGATGGTGTTTCCCAGGCTGGACAATCGCTCCATTGGTGTGTGTCCGACGATGACGGCGCGGACGCCGCGCACCTCTTCACGAAACAGGTTTTTGACGCGCTCACGGCTCCATTGGGCTGCATCAATCACGTCTTTCATCATTCCATGGGGGACCGATTCGTCATTCAGCGTGGCAATGAAATCCGGCCAGGAATCAAATGGGCAGTCAGCATGCACGATACCCACCAGGCCACCCGCCGTTTCCAGCTCAATGGCGATGGGCAGGGCCGCGAAGGCGGCAGCGAATTCGGCCTGCGCGTCCGGTGGGTTCGACACGTTCCACGCGCCACCGTTCTGGACGTAGTGCCCGGCCTGCATGTTGCCTTGCGGCCAGCGAATGGCGAAGTCCTCGTGATTGCCGGCGACTGCATGAAACCAGGGGTTGGCAAGCCATTCCAGTGCCTGGTCAGATTCAGGCCCTCGGTCCACCAGATCACCCACAGAAAAGAGCCGGTCCCCAGCCTCTGGATTGAAGCCAGCGGCGTCAAGGGCTTCCTTGGCTCGGGTGAAGTACCCATGGATGTCGCCAATGATCAGGTCACGGCCTCGGGTGTTTTTCTCGAAATGCTTGGTTGGGTGTTGTCGCATGGCGTAAAAAAGCCCACTCGCGGTGGGCTGTGATTTGGTTCTGGTCTGGATCAGGTTTTCCGCTGATCCAGCTCCTTGATGCAGTCAGCGCACACATGGTGCGCCCGGAACTTGCGGCTGCCGGCCTGGGGTTTGACCTTGCCGCAGTAGAAGCAAGTGATGGTGGCGTTGGGCCGTAGGTCGGCCAGGGTGCGCTTCATTGGCATTTGGCGATGGCGGCTCGGGCTTCATCCAATTCGGCCCAGGCAAAGTTGTTTCCAGTTGCGTTGCTGTGGATGACAACAATCGACACCATCTGTTTCAGCGCCTCCAGCAGCTCATCGCGCTGATTGATGGCGTCAACAAGCTGATCGCCCAGCGGCTTATTGCGCTCCAGCGACTCGGTGTGCAGGCCCTCGCAGGCATTCCAACAGGCGGCCAGGCGGCGGGCATTTTCCTGCCCAGTCTTTCCAGCGAAGCTCCACGCTTTGGCAATCTGGTGCTCATCACTGCGGATTTGCACCTTGTCTTGGCCGGCAACATGAAGTCGCCCTTGGGTGTGCTTGCTCATGCTTTGCCTCATATGCTAGAGATTACCTGCCGATATGGCCTACTGTCCCCACCAAGCGTGTCTATATAGTTAGCTGCAGCTGCCAGCTTAAGTATTAGGCAGTTTCGCTGATCTTGCAGCTCGTCGCGCTGCCGCCGTGCAATTCCAGCAGCTTGCTGCCAAGTATCAATACGACCCTTGAATGGGGGGTTTGTATCCTCATGCGCCTCCAGCGCCTCCAGCAGGTCATCACGCTGCTTCTCCAGCTTCGCGCAAGCTGCATCCAGGGCTGTGTTTTGCTCGCGCAGTTGCTCGATTTCGTCGTGCTGGCGGCGCAGTTCGGTGGCTGCCTCCTCGCACCATTGGCGCGTGCCGGCGATCCAGCCGTCACATGCGTACTCATCAGCCAGCTGCAGTGCCGTTGGTTTCTCGCTCATTCCGCACCACCTTTCTCGCGGGCTGCCAGCATTGCGTCGGCCATGGCGTAGCACCCATCGGCAAACTCACTTATGCTGCACTCTCCTTTGAAGTTCGCCAAAGACCCTTGCATCGCCTTCGCTGCAAAGTAGTCGCGCAGGGTCATGCCGCCGTAGTACAGCCTTGTCGGTGGGTTGTAGTTGTCACCGCTGCGTATGCGAACCTCTGGAAACGCTGGTCCGCCTGTTTTGATTCCGCTCATTTCGCAAGCTCCTTCATCCACACTGGCACATTCGGCATGGGAAACCAGCCGATCACATCTTTGTCGCTGGGGTCATACCGCCCCCGGATTCCAACCAGGCCCTTGGTCAGCAGCTGCACGTCTGCGCCTTGGCGGCAGGTGGCGAGCGGTTGCCACTCGATTTCCTGATCCACTATCGTGCCGTGGCGGCTGTTGTAGGTGGGGTTCATGTCAGACCACCTCCGCGTGGAAGTACCGTCGCACCCGCTTTGTCAGCGGCTCCCATGTAGCCCCTGTCCCGTGGATGTGGCCAGCAGGGGAAAGCCTTGTGCTGTCGTACTCGAAAACCCAGTATTTGCCGAGCTTCACGACACGGCGGACATACGCAGAGTCTTTGTAAACATGCACCACATACTCTGTGCCGAACCATGCGGCGATTTTTTGAAAAAGGTTCATTGGGTGCTCCTTGCTCGGATGGCATTGGCGCATCTGGTTGCTGCCTCAAACTGCGCGTCGCCCATCCAGTAGTTTTTGCTGATTTCCACGCACACCTTGGCGCACGCTTCTCGTTCTGCGGCTGCTACCAGGGCGGCGAAGCGATCCAGTGCGCCCCAGTCGTCAGCTTCGACTGTTTCACCCATGTCTTCGCCGTCAACGTCGTGCATGTCGTACAGCGCGAACCCAGCCTCGCGCGCCATGCGCAGGATGTCGTCTTTGGTCATGCCTCACCTCCAATCTCGCGCTCTTTTCCCAAGGCTCGCTCCCATTCGCGGGCCTGGAAGATGATCGACTCTTGCTCCTGCTTTGACAGCAGCCCGAAGTCATGGCGATAAGAAAAGCACGCACTTGCAATCTGGGCATCCGTCAGCGGCTGGCGGGCGGGCTGGGGTGCTGTGATGCAGGCGCGCAAAGCGTTGAACAGCGCGCCGCCATGATCGACTTCAACGTCACGCCCTTTGTAACCAGGGGCGTTGTCGCCTGGAACGGCTCTGGCGTTTCGTGCGTCGTTGTATCCGAGGTCGTATGACCCACGGATGTAGTCAAACACGCGCCGCTTTGCCAAAGGGCCGAGCGCCACCGGCTCCTGATCCACTGCCGCAGGTTGCGGCTCCCTGTGCCCAACGGCCTCGCCGCCGTCGAACAGGACTTCTCGCAGCACCCAGCCAGTGCGCGCGGCCGGGTCAAGGTCTTGCTGTGGGTGGTCCAGGGCTTCGCGCAAAGCGGTGATGGCTACGGATGCCGGATGCCGTGGGTCGCCTTCGGACTCCCACTCCGCCAGCTCTGACAGCACCTCCAGCGCCTGCCGCGCTGCTTCCACCAGTTTTGTATCTGGCTGTATCGGGGCCTGGATACTGGACCGCAGCTCGGCATTCACCGCCCGCAGGCGGACGATCTCGGTTTCCAGTGTGGCAACCAGGGCGCCGTGGGTTTGGTATTCGGTCATGCTTAATCCTTAAACAGCTACGGGCAGCTTCACAAACGGCTGCGGCTCGTAGCCTTCAATCTGAAAATCCTCGGGCTTGTAGCCGTCGATGTGGGTGTTTTCGGTTGCGATGACCAGGCGGGCGCGGTCTTCGTTGAACTCGCGCGCCAGGACTTCGCGCATGGCACCCACATGGTTCAGGTAGATGTGCGCATCGCCGTAGGTGAAGTGCAGGTAGCGCGGCTTGCGACCTGTTGCCCGGGCATACAGGGTCAGCAGTAGGGCGTAGGCGGCTAAATTGAACGGTGCTCCCAAAGCGAGATCCCAACTGCGCTGGTGAACCATCAAGTCAAGATGGCCGTCGCTGGTCGCGTAGGCTTGGTGAGCCCAATGGCAGGGCGGCAGGGCCATGTATTCCAACTCGCCCACGTCCCAGGCGCTGACGATGTGACGTCGGCCATAGGGGTTTGCACGTAGGCCTTCTATCAAGGCTTTGATCTGGTCTATGCTCCCCTCGCCAGGCCACACCAGCCACTCGCGCCAAACTACCCCATATACCGGCCCAAGTTGGCCGTCAACGTTAGCCCAAGCATCCCACAGCTTGCAGCCGTGTTCGTTCAGCCAGCGGGTGTCGCCTTCGCCGCGCAAAAACCACAACATTTCAAGGAACGCCACCTTCCAGCGGGTTTCCTTCGCCTGTACCAGCGGGAAGCGCTCGCGCAGGTCGAATTTCATGTGCCCGCCGAACACGGCCAGGGTGCCCACGCCAGTGCGGTCGGGGCGGAACTCGCCGGTATCGATGACGCGGCGTACAAGGTCAGACCATGGTTTCATTCTTTGCTTTCAGTCAGTTGATTGATGCAGCGCAGCAATTCGCCGGCCTTGTCTTGCAGGTCGAGGCCCATGTCGCGCGGGTCAGCGCCCCATTCGCCAGACGTTGCCTGTGCCAGCGCCTCGCCCACGGCGTCCATTTCCTTGGCCAGCCACTTGGCGCGGTGCTTGATTTCGGCCACGGTGGGCTCTTGCAGTTCAAACGGTGGGCTGCTGGCCCAAAGCGCACGGACTTTTTCCCACTCCTTGCGGTCGCAGTCCCAGCCCAATTCCTTGATGGGATAGTCGCCCGCGCGGGCTTCGTCGTCCCGCTTGAAAGCCTCTTCCAACTCCTTGTGAATCAGCCGCTGGGCGTTGGGCGGAAAGTTCTTCCAGTGCGCAACGATCCAGTCGGCGCAGACCTCGCTGATGTAGGTCATGCGCCCCAAGCAGTAGCGGAAGGCGGCCACCACCATCAGGTTGTGCCAGCCCCATGCCTCTTGCTGGGCCAGGGTGGTAGGGAGGTAGCGGCGGCCTTGTTTGATGTAGAGGTTGGTCATGCAGCTCTCCGTGCGCCAAGGCCGGCAAAGGGGTTGTTGTGGAACTCGCGCCAGGCCCGGTGGTGTTGGATGGCGGAAATCTTGCTTTGGGAGACGCCGTAGCGGGCCGCCAGCGCGACCGTTGTCTCGCTGGATGCGCGAATCTGGCGGACGGTTTCCATGTCCAGCTTGGCGATGGGGCTGGCCCGCTTGGTGGCCGCAATCTTTGCGCTGCGCACTGGATCGCTCAGTAGGCCCCTGGCTCCGGCGCGCTTCATGCTGATGTGCTGGGTGACTTGCTGCAGGTGCTCAGGGTTGATGCACAAATCGCAGCCGCAGGTGGTGATGACATGGCTTTTGGGTTTGAGGGCGATGCCGCTCAACTCCAGCACCAGGCGGCGAACTGCGACGGTTTTGCCCTTGTGGCGGGTGTTGGGGTAGCGGCCAAAGGTGGCGGTGCGCTGCCACTCCCAGCAGTCGCCGATTTCTTCGCAGTGGGCGTGCAGGGATTCCAGGGTGTGGGCAATCATTGGCCTTGGCTGTCGGGTCATGGTCACGGTCTCCAGTAAAAAACGTCCAGCGCCACGACGGCGAGGGCGATCAGGTAAACGATGGGCAATGCGGCAGCCTCAACTGCCGCCCAGGTTGGGCGGGTTGTCATGGATGGGGCTCCGGTGGGTTAGTGCGCGATGGCGCCCAGGTGGCGGGCGATGCGCTTGTTCAGGGCGTCCTGCATTTCGGACAGGCGCTTGGTCGGGATGGCGCTGACGGCTTGGGCGAAGTCGCCGTCTTGAAAGTCAAACACGCTGGCGCCACGGGGCACCAGTTGCACGCCCATCTGGCCGGTGCGGTAGTCAAAGCCGGCGATGAAGCGGTGGGCCATGAGCGATTCGGCCACGATGCCTTCGAGCACGGCGGCAGGGATGTCTTGCATGGGTGCGCTGACCTGGCCAGATCGCACGGCGCCGAAGTAGTGCAGTGCGTTTTCTCGGGCGGCTGCCATAGCCTTGCCGAAGGCGGTGGTCTGGGGCTGCGGGGCTTCTTCCGGCAGCTTGCCCAGCAGGTAATCGCGCGCTTCGGCAAAACGGGCGGCAGGCAGTTCCAGATAGCTGTTGACCCGGAACTTGCGATGCAGCCGCGCCCAGGTTTCGCCAAATCCTTGGATGCCAGCGTCCACGATGCTCTGGACCAGCGCTTTCAGGTCTTGCGCCTGGGCTGGGCTGATACGGTCGTAGTCGATGGCGGGGTTGTGCGGGCGCTGCGGCTGCACGGCGTCAAGAAACACGCGAATGACTTTCAGGTGGAACGCGGCGCTGATCCAGGCAGCGTAGGCAATGACCAGTTCGCGGCAGGCGTAGGTTCCGACCTTTGGCTTGGACTCAAATGCTTTGGCGCCGGCAGATTCGATTTCTGCGACCAGGGCCTTGGTTTGGTCGTTGCGCAGCCATTGGCTTGGTTCGTGCTTTGTTTCGCCGCCGCTGGCTTTGTGTAGGTCGTTGAGCGAGAAAAGACCGTTGAGTTGACGGACGGCGATATTGCCCAATGTCAGGGCGATGGTGGATTGCGACATGGCGCTGCTCCTTGCTGAGACTTGTAAGGCTCCACGGTGCGTTTCTACGCGCATCCATGAGGCGGCCGGGAGGTTAGAAACCTAGAGCAAGCTAGGCGGACTTCTTTCCCTTGCGGGTGTTGTATCCGTCGCCCTCCCGGCCTTAAATCCAATCCTGCAAATTTGCAGGATTAAAAAACCGGGTCGCAAAAAAGCCGCTGTCTTTCGGGGTGCGGCTTTCCCGCTTGCTCTTGGAGTTTCTACGCTCCACCTCTTTCGAGGCAGAGGGAGTGTAGCGCAGTTTTCATTACCGCCCAAACAGCGCATTGCTCAGGTAGCCCATGCGATTGATTTGCGTCGGCATGGCCCTGCGGCGGGCCAGTTGGTGGATGCGGGTGGGGGTCATGCAGTCACCTCCATCACTGCTTCAATGAAGGCTTGCGCTTGCGGCCCGACGATGGCATTGCCGTAGGCGCGCAGTCGTCCCACGCGGGCGGGAGTCCCATGAGCCAGCGGGAATGTGCCGGGTTCAACTGGCCGCCATTTGCCATCGCGGCACAGGAGCCAGTCAGCATCTCGCCAGAAGCCGTGAAGCGGGCTGGGCCGTTCAAAGCAAGCGCCACAATCTGCCCCAGCGGTTTCCCCGTGTCCCACGGCCTCGCCTCCTTCACGCCACGGCTGGCATCGGTCGCAGTCGTTGTTGGCCAGCCCGCCAGTTGTGCAAAGACTTCCTCGCTCAGTGGCTTGCCCCTTGATTGCTGCAGGCGGCTGTCCAGAAACTCCTTCGAGCCGCTTGCGCTTTTCCAATCGCGTGCCGCTGTTGTCGGCCAACCTGCCAGCATCGCAAAATCGTTCAGGTTTGAACCGTGGCGCGTCTCGCCCATTGCACGCTTCGCTTGGCCGCCGCCCGTGCTGTCGCTTGTCTGTGGTGTTGGCCACCCAGTACAGTCGGTCTCTGATGTGCGGCGCACCGACGCCCGCAGCCGGGAATGGGACCGCCCCGACGGCGTAACCCAGGCTTTCCAGGTCATCGCGTACAAGGTCGATCCACGGCTCTGCATCCTTGCTTGCAACCTGCTCTCCAAAGACTGCTGCAGGGCGGCACTCCTGGATGAGGTGGAAGAAAGCTGGCCACAGGTGCCGCTCGTCAGCAAACCCAGCTCCCGCGCCTGCCGCGCTGAAAGGTTGGCACGGACAGGAACCTGTCCAAACAGGTCGGTCGTCAGTCCATCCTGCATTGCGCAGGGCATGGGACCAGACGCCAATGCCGGCGAAAAAGTGGCACTGGGTGAAGTCTCGTAAGTCGTTGGGGTGGACATCCTCAATGCTCCTTTCGTCCACTACGCCGTCAGCGATGTGCCCAGCCTGGATCAGGTTGCGCAGCCACTGAGCGGCGAAGGGCTCAATTTCGTTGTAGTAGGCAGCCATAAAAAAAGCCCTCATGCAGAGGGCTTGTTGTTGGTTGTAGGCATGTCACCGCCCAAACAGCGCATTGCTCAGGTAGCTCATGCGATTGACTTGCGCTGGCATGGCCTTTCGGCGCTCTGCGGCTTCTACGGGGTTCAGCAGCCTTGGCTTGACCAGGCACAGATCGGGCGGCGTAGGCCCAGCGCTGAACAGCTCGCGGGGCTTGCCGTTGGTCTCGTTCGGGGTGTACCCGCTGACGTGGGCTTTCCCTTCCTCGACCAGCCGCTTGAGGGCTCGGCTCACGCTCATGCTGCTGATGCCGATGCGCGCTGCAAGCTGGTGCCGGTCCAGGCCGTGGCCATCGTCCGGCAGGAGCGCCAGGATCGCTGCGCGGTGCTGTGGTCCTAGGTGCTTCACACTTCGTCCCCTTCGGTGTCGGGTGGCTCCTCGCCATCGCTCAGGAGGGCTTGAGCGAAGTGCTCAAGGTGCCGGCCCTCGAAGACGTACAGCCGCTGGCTTGGGTCTTCGTCGTTGACAAAGCGCTGGGCGGTGCGTCGGGCCAGTTCGTGGATGCGGGTGGTGGGGATCATTGGCCTTCTGCTTTGGTGATGGCGGCGCGGCCAACACGCGCAAGATACGAAAGCTCTGCCGTATCACCGCCAGTAAGGTCTTCTTCTTCCTCGGTCAGTGCTTCGTAGGCTGGATGGTCTTCGATGCGTTCTGTCATTTCGCGTAGCGCCTCTAGCAGCTCGTCGCGCTGTTTTTCCACAGACGCCAAGTACCGCTTCGCTTCCATGGCCACATCAAAAATTGGCGAGATTTCCAGCTTTTCGGTTGGCAGTCCCTCGCAGGCATTCCAGCAGGCGGCCAGGCGGCGGGCGTTTGAAAAAGACTGCGGGCTTGCGCTGCCAGCAGCGAAAACAAAATTGTCCGCCTGGTCGCGGATTTCCGGGATTGCGTATGTGCTGAAAACTATCAGCTTTCCTTGTGTGTGCTTGCTCATGATCTTTTCCATTCAAATCCACCGCCAGCCCAATAAAGACCGGCGGTAATAGCTATCAATTTGTGAGTGTTTCCAGGGGCTTGAGCCCCAGGTAAACCGCAGTCACCTCGATCAATCTCTGGGCGGCGGTCATGCGGCCCTCTTGTCTAGCTGGCTGAAGGGGTTGATGCCGACCAGCTTGGTCTTGGGCTTTTCGGGCTCCTTGTGGCCCAGCCACCAGACGCCGCCCATGCCGTCTTCGCAGCGTTCTTTGGCGCGGACGATGGGGGCTTTGCGGCCCTTGCGCTCCAGCCATTTCTTGAGGGCGGCGCTGATGTGGTTGGCGTCGCCTGACTCACATTGCAGGCGCTTGCCGATGGCCAGCTGGGAGAAGATGGGCTCGAACTTGGATTCAGGGGTGCTGCGGCCGTCGGTGTATTGGTCGTCAAGGATGCGCAGTTTGGTCACGTCGATACGGCCGGGGTTGGATTTGCTCATGGTGTTTGCTTTCAGGCTTCGCCGCCCAGGGCGTTGATCAGGTCGGGCAGCAGCTTGGACATCTCTCCGGTGAAGATGGCCACATCGGCATCAAAGCCGCTGTCGTCTTGGGACTCGGTAACCACATCCAGGAAGGCCAGCTTGCGCAGCTGCATCCCCTCGGTCAGTACGAATTCCACGCGGTCATCCCAGGTCATGGCCAGCTTGGTTGGCTGCTTGCCAGTCTTGATGTGCTCTTGCACTTCCTGAATGTCGAGCGGGTGGCGCCCATACTTCACAACGGCTTTGGACTCGTCCGACGCTTGCAGCTCGCATTCGCGGCCCAGGGAGAACCCGGCAGGGGGCTCTTGCGTCACCAGCCATTCCGCCATGGCGCTGGAGGGTGCTTGCTGGGTGTGCTGCATTTGCAATGTCAAGCCTGGGATGGCTTCGACCAGGGAGGTCACCACGTCGTCAGCACGGGCCTGGCTGGATGTGTCAATCACCAGGGTGCAGCGCACGGGGTCAATCCAGACCCAGCAGGAAGCCCGCTTGGGGAACGCCTGGGGCAGCAGCTCCAGCATCCCGAGATCCTTGAGTTCCCGGCGCTCTTTCTTTCCTGGCTTGCGGCCGGTGGCTTGCTCGATCTTGTTGGCGCGGTCATCGACATGGCGCTGCAGCACGGGGCCTGGAACGGCTTTGGTTTCGATCTGGAATTTGGCGATCCAGTGGCTGCCGATGGCTTCCAGCAGCAGGCCATGCTCCTCCCCACGGGGCGGAACCCAGCCAGCGGATTTCTCTTGCGTGGCGCCGCAGGGGGTGAATGGCTGCTTTGCCAGTGCGTCGTTCAGGTCGATGCAGTCGGGCAGGGGGGTGGTGATTTGGTAAAGGATTGCGTTTTTGAACATCTTGCAGGCGTAAAAAAGCCCTCGATGGGAGGGCTGGTTGGTGATAGTGGGGTGGCTCAGGCTTCGATGGTCTGTTGCTTGTCCGCCCGGAAGGCGGCCAGCTCGTCTTGGTACTGGGTTGGGTAGCGCTTGCGCAGCTTGGCGATGTTCTCTCCAGCCACATCAGCCATGCTCACGCCCAGGGTGTCACAGGCCAGGGCCACAAACCACAAGATGTCGCCCAGCTCCTCGGCGGCGTTCTCCCGGTCCAGCTCGCGGCCATAGACGAAGTTTTTTTTGATGCAGTCGGCAAACTCGCCAGCCTCTCCGGTCAGGCCCAGGGCGGCATGGATCAGGTTGTCGCCCTCGCTCATGGGCTTGGCCGTGCGCATGGCCAGTTGCTGATAGGTGTCAAATTCGTTGTTCATGGTGTCTTTCATCAGGCTTGGCCTGCGGTTGCATCCAGGCGCTGGGCGATTTGCTCGGTGCGCTGCTGGTATTCGTTGATTCCGTACACCGCCTGGAGTGCGTCGCGCAGCTCGCGCCGTGTACATTGCTGCTGCATGGCATCGGTCACGGTCAGGCCGTGGCCCAGGGCGGTGAATTCGGGTTGCGCCACGCCCCACTTGCCGCTGGTTTCGTGCCTGGCCTTGACGGCGCGCAGGGCGTCCTGGGCGCTGGCCAGATCAGGGGCAGCATCAGGGAAATGCTCTTCGGCCAGCAGGCGCCCCCAGTTCAGGCGCAGTGCCAGGGCATGCCAGTCGCCTTCGTCGGCGGTTCCATTGCGAAAGCACTCCAGCAGGGCTTGCGGCACGAGCTGGAGTTGGGTTTCATCCTGGCTGTTGAACCTGATGTTGATAGGCAGCTTGATGTGGCCTGCCCCCTTGGCAGGCTTGGTGCCCCTCATGGATGCACGCTCGAAGGCGCGGCGTTGGGCGCGGTTCATGGGCTAGAACGGGATGTCGTCATCCATGCCATCAAACCCCGAGCTTGCCGGTGGCGGCGCTTGGCGTTGCTGGCTTGGGGCTGGTGCGTGCGCGTGGCCTTGGCCGGAGTCGCCCTGGCGGCTGCCCAGCATCTGCATGGAGTCGGCCCGGATCTCGGTGCTGTACTTTTCCACGCCGTTCTGGTCTGTCCATTTGCGCGTGCGCAGGCTGCCCTCGACATAGACCTGAGAGCCTTTGCGCAGGTACTTGGCAGCGATTTCTGCCAGCTTTCCAGTGAAAGCCACGCGATGCCATTCTGTGGCTTCCTTGCTTTCTCCGGTTTGCTTGTCCTTCCACTTGTCGGTGGTGGCGATGGTGACGTTGGTGATTTGCCCCCCGTCAGGGAATGTTCTGGATTCTGGGTCGCGGCCCAAATTTCCTACGAGGATGACTTTGTTGACTGATGCCATGTTGGCCTTTCTGAAAATGCCCGCCGGCCTACCCGGCGGGAGTTGGTTTAAGCGGCTGCCTTGACCTGGATCGCCTCAATGTGTCGCACCAGGGCTGCCAGGATCAACGGGAAGTCCGCCTCGTGGTACAGCTTGGACGCCCGCTCAGTGGCAGCAGGCGCGAAGCCCAAGCCCTTGAGGAAGTCGGCTGTTAAAGAAAACCCCAGGCGGTCGCCAATCTGGCCCAGCTTGAGGGTAGGGTTGCTGCGCTGCAGTGGCACCACGTTGGTGGCGCCTTCTTCCCAGGGCAGTGGTTTGCTCCAGACGCTTTCAACCGACTGTGGCTGGTTGACTTGCACGACCGGCTGCTCTTTGACTGCTGCAGCGGCCTGGCGGTCAGCTTCGGCCTTCTGGTGCTGCGCGATGCGCGCGGCCAGCAGGTTGGCGAAGTCTTCGGCGGGCTTGTTGGCCACGCTGGCCAGGTCTGGGAACAGATGCGCCCACTCTCCCAGGCTGCGCACGTTCATCTCGATGCGGTCAGCGGCTGCACTGGCTTCGATCTTGGCGTGCGCCAGGGTGGTGTTCACTGCGTCCCGCAGGCTTGCCAGGGTGCGCTTACCCTTGATAGCGCCGGCAAAGTCGGCGTGAATCGTGGGCATCAGGTTTTGGCCCAGGCGGGCGTTCAGGCTGGCGATGTGTGCGCGCAGTGCGGCGACGCCTTCCAGGGTGATGCTGGCCTTGATCTCCTCCTTGCGGGTCTTGACCGACTTTTCCAGCAGTAGGCGCTTGGCGCGCACGGATTCGGCAATCTCGTCCATGGCGCGAAACAGTGCGTCAATGCTGGCCGTCTGCGCCAGGGCGTGCTGCTTGGCGGCAGAAATGCGGGCCTCGGCATCGCTGCACCACTTCACGTCCAGTTCGGCGTTAGCGAAGTCCTGATCGCTCTCCAGCTGGGTGTTCACGCCGGCGATAGCGGCCATGGCCTGGTGCTTGAACTCGTCCAGGTTGCTGGCCGTCACCGCGCCCGTGACCTGAATCAGCAGGGCTGGCAGGGCCTCGCGGCTTTGTCCGACGATGGTGGGGGCTGCGACGGGCGGCTTCCAGGCTGCAACATCATGGTGGAACTGCTCCCAGCCGGCGACGATCTTGGCGCGCAGCTCAAGGTTTGGGGTGTACCAGCAGTACAGCGCCTCGATGAGAGCATCGCCATCCCAGTTCGAGGCCATGAACAGGATCTTTTCGCAACCGGACACCAGGCACTGTTGCTCCATCTGGATTTGGTACTCCAGCGGAAGATCGGCGCCAGTGCAGCCTGGAACTGACAGGGCAGCCTGCAGGCGCTGGTTCATGCGCTTGTGCTCGAATCCAATGTCCTCCAGGAGCGTCAAGCCGTCGAAGCTGGCGGAAAGGTTGGTGCCCTCCAGCGAGCCCGTGACGGGGTACAGCTCCTGGCCGATGATGTTCTCGGCCAATGGTCTGGCCAGGGCCTCGAAGCGGTGGCCTTCGTCAAACCGGCGCTGGGTTGCTGTGTCCACCTCTGGGATAGCGCCCGTGGCGCGCTCGGCAATCAGCTGGTCGCGGGTCTTGTAGCTGCTCAAGCCCAGCATGGCCGGTGCGTCTGATGCGTTGCACATTTGCTGGCGGTAGGCGTGCCAGGAATCGCTGCCTTGCTGCAAGGTATGGGTAATCATGGGGTTCTCCTTACGGCACAGCAACGAAGTCCGTTGCCATGCGGGTGTCGTACACATCGTTCAGCCGGGCTTGCTCGGCGGGGTCTTCCAGCTGGTCAATCCAGCCGGCAGCGGCGTGCAGTTCGTCCTCGGTGGCGGCCTGGCGCAGTTGCTCCTCGACCTGGGCAGGTGTTGGGCGGGCTGGCGTCTTTGGCTGCACATCGGTGACCGCTGGATCAATCGGCGCGCGGATGGCGTCGATCTGGGCTTGGGTCAAGGTGCCTTTGGTGCTGGCTTTGGCAATGATTCCCTCTGCCGTAGCTCGCCCAGCTGCGATGTACCCCTGCCAAAGCGGTAGGTTTTTCTGGAAGTCGTCGTTTGAGTAGGCTGGCAACAGTGCTGGCTTGGCTGGCTCAGCGACGACGTGGATCTCGCCAGTTCCGTGGTCCACAAACTCGTCGTTGAACGTCTTTCCAGCCATCTCGTCGGCAGTCGGCTCGCTGCCAATCTCTGGGAAGGCTTTGCGCAGCGCCTGGGCCTCGGCGCACTTTGCGATCTGGCCGTAGGGGCGTTTCTTCCACATCGCGTTAGGGGCGATGGAATCCTTGCCCGCCGTGGCGTAGTTCTCTTTCCAGAACTCCTTGGCGGTGAACTCCACGAGTTCGCCCGTTGCCAGCCGGCGACGGACGGTGACACGGCACCAGGCCGGGTAGGTGATATGGATGCCGCCAATGTTTTCGTTCACATCCGGGCCGAACTCTGGCTCGGTTACGCCTGCACACCCGCTGCGCGCGGCCTGGGTGCGGTACAGACCGACCCCTGGCATGATCACATCACGCATGCGTTTGGCCTTGTTGTCCCACATTGGGACGATGTGGACCGGCTTTTGCATCGGGTCCAGTCCGCTGGCCTTGCAGTAGCCCAAGACCATCTTGATGCTGTTCAGGTCAGCTCCAGGGTACAGGCTGGACTGCAGGACTTGCATCAGTTCTTCCTCCTGCATCTTTAGTGCAGGCAGACCGGATTCGTGTTTGACGATTGCGTTCATGGTGCTCTCCGTTTGGTCGTAAAAAAGCCCGCTGGGTGCGGGCTGGGTGGTGGTTCAAATGGTTGCTTTGCTACGCAGTTTTTCCATCTCGTCTAATGACCTAAGCACGTCAAGGTATGGGGTGCTACCTTTCAATGTCAGTAGTGAAAAGCGCTTCAGCTCATATTCAACGTCTTCAATTCCGCCATCAATGAACTTAATCTGGGCTTTCACTGCCTTCAGTTGCTCAACGTGACGAACATCTGTGTGTTTTCGCATTGCAAACACAATGTCATAGTCTCGTAGCTGGTGAATTGCGCGAATATCACTAGCCTCAATCAGCTTGAGCGCAACATGGTCCCCTACCTTTGAATGGAGTGTGGGGTGATGGGGCTTTGCAATCCCGACGACTGCAACTTGCCACTGGCGTTTCGCCTCTTTTTCAGAAACCGTCGTCTTTTTGCTGACGGCAGACATTTCATCGCGCATGTTGACTATGATGGTTTTCATCCCAGCCAGGCGATCAGACGTGTCTGTTTTGAAATCAATCAGCGCCTTGAAAATCGTTTGGTTTGCCGTGGTCAAGCGCTTTATTTCTTCTTGCAGTTCAGCCACGTCAGCAACGTCCCGGCCAACTTCCTTGATGGCTGCTGCGATTTCTTTCAGTGTTGGCTCTCTGGCTGCTTCCTGGGCTGCGAGGCGCTTGGCCTCTGCTTCACGCAGCTTGTTGAGGTGTGCCGTAATGACCGCTTCCGCCTCTGTCTTTTCGTACAGTGAGAGGCTTTCTCCTGCAATCTTCAGTTTGTGGGCCTTCAGCTTTGCTGCTTGAATTAGGTTTGTGGCAATGTTGACGTCAATCTGCTTTTCAGTCGCAATTTGTTCGATGCTGACAAGTTCACTCATTTTTTGTACTCCTCGTTGATGCGGTCTGAAACTGCAAGCAGATGGTCTGCAATGGAAATTGCGATTGCAGCAGCATCCTTGCGCTTCCAAAGTATTGCAGTGGTCGATGCTGCATAAGGTTCAAATCCTGCTTCTTGGATTCGCTGAACGGATAAGGAAACTCCTAGTAGCGCGCTCATTTCTGATGTGTTGACTACATCAACACCGTTGATTGATTTAATAGTCATTGAAGACCCGTTAGGTGTTTGAAAAAGATCGGTTTGGCTAAACCGCTGCTTTTGTTGATTGATTTGCTGCTTGCGTTTTCTTCGGTTTTCTGAGTCCACCTGAGTTTGAAAAGATTGGCAGGTCCGACATTCACAACGAAGACCGAATGGCCGCCGCTTATCTCGGTTGAACTCAGAAAGCGGCTTTTCCAGATTGCAGCGTGGACATCGTTTGGTCAATGCGCCCCCTTGGCTTTGCTGGTGTGATTGATGACTGTTTGCGCGTTCGCAAGATCGGGCCTAATGACTTACCTCCGACCGACCCTTACAACCCCTTGCTCATCCCTTGTCGTTCATCGGGCAGGATTTGCTGGGCCTCTTGCGCTGGTGGCGGGTGCGCGTCCCCACCTCGGATGCGGCCGGACCCGCGAAATTGGGTCAGGCGGATGGGCTTGGCACTACCGCTGGCCGGGGCCAGGCCCGTGTATTGGGTTGTTCGTCAAACCACTGAATGAACGCCAGGCAGGCAATCGCGTGGCTCATGTGGGGCAGGTTGTCGTCCGGGTCCAGGATCTCGCCTTGGCGGCGGGCCTCGATGTGGCGCATTGCCGCCGCGTAGTAGCGGTCACGGGCATGTTCCACGCGCTGCCAATTGTTGGGCTCGTACTTTTGTGCGCCGACCGTCATGACCTCCGCCAGTTGGCGCAACATGCTCATGGGGATCAAGTCGTAGCGCAGTTTTTCCTGGTCGTCTTTGCGACCTATGCTTCTTGTGTCTGGTGTCATTTGAGGCACATTTCTTTCTCCGGAATACTCAGATACCAAGCCAGTTCAGTCATCAGCCCAACGCACATCAGGAAGGCCCAGCACGCGGCCACGCCCAGGGCGATGGTCAACAGCCGGTCAGATAGGCGAGGGCGCTTTGGTGGCGGTGGGTCAAATGGCGGGTGAAACCGACTCATCGGGTCGATTCCTGGATGACGGTGCCATCCAGTTCTTCAATCCGCCCGCAGGGGTAGCAACGCTTGCCGAACTGAACCCGTGGCTTGTTGCTGGCCTCGATGCGCTCGGGCGTCAAATGCGCTGGCACCTCGAACAAAGGCTTGTTGCAGTTGGGCATCATCGAATTGGTGATGCGGGTCGGGCTGGCAATGTCCAGCCGGATGGGCTTTTGACGGGCTTTCTCATGCAGGGTGTAGATCTCTGCCGAGGTCAGCGGGTTTTGGATGCCCACGAAGGTGTCTTTCACAATCGGCTGCAGCGCGCCCGTGCGTTTCATCGGTCCAGGCTTGGTGTGCAGGTGCGGCATGGTGTCTGTCGCTGTTTTCTTCACCGGTCTCTTTCGTCAGATCGGCGCGACGGCGAGGATGTTTCCCTTGCCGCGTTTGTCGGTGCACCGCCAGCCGCCGTCGGGTTGCTCGATGACGACACTGTTGGGGCCGCGTTCGGCCTGGCATTGCTTGGTGATGGCAGCCAGTCGGCGCTGCTCTTGGCGTGCTTGCTGCTGGGCTGCGGTGGTCTCGCTGGCGAAACCGCCCTCAGACTCAGGAAGATCCAGGCGGTAGGAGGTGCCCATGCCGAAGGCGATGAGCAGGGTGAAAGCCCAGATGGGAAGGAGCTGGGTTTTCATCTCACATCCCTCCGAAATGCTTGATCCAGGCCAGTTTCATGTCGTGCAGCAGGTTTTCCGCTTCGACCTGGGCTTGCGCCATGGCTTCGGTGCTCTTGCTGTTGACCAGCTTCAGGAAGGAGCTGGCGATGCGCTCGTCAAAGTCTCCAAAGCCAGCCAAGTCACCGAAGAAGTCGTCAGCCTTGCCAGACTCAAGCATCCGGGTCAGGCTCTGGTAGGCAATGATCTCGTCGGCCTCTTGCGCTGCGCCTGCTGCTTCCATGCGGTCCATGTGGCATTGGGCGTCGTAGTGGGGGTTTCGTGTGATCACGGGACTCTCCTTAAAAATGGCACAAGGCCAATGAATACGGGCGGTTCTAGCTATTGAATGAATAGCAGTACCGTCGAAAAAAAGCCCACTTAGGGGTGGGCGGTGTGGGTGGTGCGTCAGTCAGGACTCGAACCCGAAACCAAGGGCCTAGAACACCCCTGCTCTATCCAATTGAGCTACTGACGCATGTTGGTTGATGGCGCCCTCTGCTCTAACGAGGGGCGGCAAGATTGCGAGTCTCCTGGTTTCGATGCACCTCCGCCATTCCTACTACTTGCCTTCGCGTTGTTGGGTGCCGGGGTACTCCCAGCATTGCCCTCACCATCACGGATGCGGACTGGCGCATGGTCCAAGCAAGCGGACCAGCCATTGCCATGCTTGTAACCAATCCGCAGCCGTGATAGTTGATGGCCTGCCTCCCATGAAGCAGGGTTTGCCTTCGGAACGCGCGTTTGCAAAACGAACTGCCAGGGTGCTAGGGCCTGGCGCAGACCATCACAGAAGCGTGCAGGTGCTGATCTCCTGCTTTTGGCTATCCGAGGCCGTAGCTGCCAAACGGTCGCTGCGTGCGCATCAGCCTGCGCATTACGCTTCTGTGATGGCCCCCGTCTTTCCGGGGTGTCCGTGGCTTAGGGTATATGCCACGCCGTCATAACGCTACGGCCCTTCCCAAACGTGATGGTGGCCGGTGCTGATTTCCGGCATTGGTTCATCGGCGTCCGCCAGCTTTCGCTGGAACGTTGGCATCGCCAATCCGCTTTCGCGTCGAAGGTAATCCTTCGCCTGACCCGTGCTTGCCTTACTGCGCGTCAGCCCGCGCATTCACCATCACAGAACAGGGCCGGTGCTGATCTCCGGCTTTGGTCTAGGCTGTCGGAGTCGAACCGATAAGGGCACCATTGGCCGACCAGCCTAGAGCCCCGCCTTGCGCGTCAGCCCGCGCATTCCTGTTCTGTGATGGCCCTCGATATGAGGGCTTCGGTCGTCTTTCCGACCTGTCAGCGCTTGATGCGCTGGGCTTTGCTTTTCTTGGCATCCCTGTTTGCCTCAACCCCGTATTCAGCCCCAGGGTGTGGACTTCGAGGTGCATTGGCGCCATGGTTGTTTCCTCCCATGTGCCCTATCTCGTTCGCGTTGCCTGATCCCATCCGAGGGCAGAGCGCTACTAGCCTTCGCACCGACGATCTTTTCTATCCCGCTACCGCCTGCGGTGCCCTGCATTTACCCAGCCGTGCCTGCTGCATGAACTGTTCGGTGTGCGCCGATCCGCTTCACCCACCGCTGCGTTGTGTCGCTGCGATGGGATGAATTATTGGCTAACCTATAACTCCAGTCAATAGGAAATCCAATATTTTTTGCAAAGTAAGTAGAAACCCCTATGCCATGCCGTGCAGCAGGCGCAAAAAAACCCGCGCGAGGCGGGTTGCGGTTGGCGGGTGAGATGGCTACTGCAATGTCGTCGTCATTCCAGCTTGGCGCTGCAGACGGGTCATCTCGATGACATCGCTGATGCCGCTGATGACCAAGCTCTCTCGGCGCGACGATTCTTTGTCGCGGCGGTTGTCCAGCACCACCAGCGTCTTTCGGTGGGCGTTCTCTGGGTTTGCCTTGATGTCGATCAGCTTGTGAATCAGTGCGCTGACGGCTGCATGGTGCAGGCCCACAGCGGCCACCAGCAGCCCGTCAATTCCAAAGGTGAACTCGTGCAACTTGCCCGTGACGCCCTCAATCTTTGGCTGACGATCCAACTTGCCGCCAGGCTTCCATGCGGTCAGGCATTGCGCCACTTCCTCAATGAACAGCGACGTTTCTGCTGCGATGCCGGCATGGCTTGACTCCCAGCGCACCAGCTCCATTGCCGCCCCAATGTAGCGCGCAAACCCTTGCGGCGCGGCATTGGGGCTGCTCCAAACCTCAAGAACTCCGTCTTTGGTGAAGGCGCCGCCGTGCTGCTCTGCGGCCGTGCTCAGAAATCGCGTTTGCGTGGCATTGCGCAGGCCAAGGCCTCGCCCCCTGAAGTGCAGGTAAAAGCCGCCGTCGTCAAAAAATCGCACGCGCGACCCTACGCGTTCCACGAAAACAGGCACCTCGTCCCCGTCACTGAAGACGAAGGGGGTTTCAATCAGGGCAATCTGCCCTTGATCGTCAAGAGGATGGCAAGAAAAGCCGATCAGGTCTGAAATTTGGCTGCAAATCATGGGGACTACCCCCTCAATTCAAAATGTTCCGGGTCTGCCGCTGGCGGCACAAATTGGATGCCAGTGCGCAAAGAAAAGTGATCCATGACTTTGGCAAATGTCCACTGGGACCAGTGGGTATCACCTGCTTCTCGCTGGTCCCCAAAGTGCTCATGCGGTCTTGCGTGTGCATCCTTTAAGGGGCGCTTGGTCTGCCGAATATCCAGCTGATAGACCCGCTCAAGGCCCCATGGATGTTGAAGGAAGACACTGAATTTGTAAAGGACCACCCCGGTCTTTGGGCTCCGGCGGTAGATCAACTCGACCAGCATTTTGGCGCTGACCCCATCGCCTTTTAGCAGCCCGCCGGAGCAGCTCCATGTGTCGGGCTGCTGCTTCTCGGGGTGCCAGCATTCGATGTCTTCGCACCGAAGCGTTTGGCCCAGCAGGCGCTGGGCTTCTGCAAAATCAACGTCGTTCACAGCTTGCGCCCATTCCAGCACCACACCACGCGGCCAAGCACTTCGATGGCACTGCCCCCATTGAGCACATCGACGGTCTTGACGTTGGCGTTGTCGCTGCTGATTTCCACCGATCCATCCAGGCGCTGGCGCACGCGCTTGACGTACAGCCTGTCATTGGCCGCCATGACGTAAACGCCATCGATGGCCTTGGGGTCACGCATTCCGGTGTCCACCAGCAGCACGTCGCCATCCTCAAACGTGGGGCTCATGCTGTCGCCGTAGGCGTGGATGAAGCGAAGCGCGTTCTGACTGGTGGGCTGCAGCCGCCGTGCCACCCACGTTTCTGACAGCGCAATGTGGCCCACCAGCACATCGTCGTGCAGCAGGTCATTGCCAGCACCCATGCTGCCGGCATTGGCCAGCAGGGGTACGTGGACCTGCCCCTCGACTGAATCGTCCACCTCGGCCAGGGCGCGCACGGGCTTGCCGAGCAGTGCGAGTGGTGTAGGCAGCATTTCCCCCTCTCCCGTGGCCAGCCAGTGGGCATCTACGCCGCAGGCCCTGGCGATCTTGGTGGTGAAGGCTGACCCGGTGCCAATCTTCATCAGCTCCGACAGGGTGCCTTGACCCATGCCGACCTCCTTCGCCACCTGCTGTTGCGTCTTTTTTGCGTGCTTTTGAGCTGCGCGCAGTCTGTTTCCGAAGTCAGTAGCCATAACGGAAATCCTATATGGATTCCTTTTAGGAAAGCCTATTGTTAAAAAATAGGAAACCCTATAAAATCAGCCAATGAACTGGAAAATCGTCATTTCCGAGGTCAAGGCTGGACTCGGAATCACTCAAGCGCAGATCGCAAAACGCATTGGCATTGCGCAGGCAAGCGTGAGCGATCTGGAAACCGGCCGCACTAAAGAGCCGAGCTATTCGATTGGCATCGCTCTGATGAGCTTGCACCGCAAAGCTGCTCGCAAGCTGGCCACCCAGGAGCCCGCACATGGCTGACCTTGATGTGGTGATGAAGGCGATATACGCCGCCATGCAGGCCGCTGGCGTGGTGGCGGTAGAGCCCGGCAGCAATCCTTCTGACGACGCAGACCCAGCACCTGCCATGGCTTCCACGCAAACACCCAGCCCGCGCACCCCTGGTGGCGCTGCGCTTTCGCTGGTGGATGTGCTGGAGATGGCCAAGCGCGAGTTCGTCGCCATTGGTGGCTGCGTCATGACGGACCGCCCAGACCTGCCGCTGTCTGCAGAGACCAGCTGGACGGTGGACTTTTCGGGCGTGGTGTCGGCCATCGACGATGCCATCGACCAAGTTGTTGGCGCACATCGCCGCTCCCCGAGGACGGTGTATGTGCCGTCATCGGTGCGTTCGGCCTTCGACGCCGTGCCGCAAGAGGTGCGGGACCGCATCAAACGCACTGCAGACCGCACAGAGCAGTTGCTTGAGGTGATCAGTAGGCCACCCGTGTACTCCCATCGTGATTGGGAGGCTTTTTGGGCGACTCTTCCTGCGGCATTTGCTGCCGCGTCCAAAGAGCCAAGTGCTGCATCGCCCCTTGCAGCATCCCCCGGTTCCCAAGCAGAACCTGCGGCTGCACCGAAGCCTGAGCGGCAATCCGATCCGCAAGCGCAAGCACCTCGTCCCGCTGAGGGTGCAGCTGATAGCACGCATGGAGTAGCAGCGTGAGTGCCGCGATCAGCTCCCCTGTCGCATTTGCGCCTTCTTCCAGCTCTTGCACTTTGAGTGTCAGTTCTTCGATGGCGCGCGAAAAGACCGCGAATTTTTCCGCATCGTTCATGTCCGCCCTCCTTGGCGATGGTTGTGTAGGAACTCCCATCGTAGGTCAAGGACGGGCGGGCGCCCATTTCATTGAGGAGCCGATCCATGGCTGAGAAGTTGACCGCAGCCGTGACCGTGAAGCTGTGTGATGTCCGAATGACCCGTGGCAGCGCACTTGCCCAACGCAAAGGGATGTGTGTGTCTGAGTTCATGCGCCACCTCCTGGATCAAGCGATTGAGGCGGCAGAAGCTGAGTACCGCGCCCTTGATTCCATCTTCGGCGCATCAGCAGCCAAAGGCGAGGAAAACCAGGAATGACTGAGGAAACCCTGCGCCTGGCGGTGCTCATCGACAAGCGCCGCGCCCTGGCCGCCCAGCTCGCTGGCGTGGACCTGGAAATCGCCATGCACCAAGGCGACCGCGAAGCAGCACAGCGCTGCCTTCAAGAAATGAATCAACAGACCGCGCTGCGCAAAGCGGCACGGCAGGACCAAGAGGTCTGAATGGTTTTGACCACGGATAGCCAGGGCTTGATCACCTTGGTGAAAAGCGACACCCCCGCCTGCCGTTGGTCTTTTATTAAGGGGTGCAAGGGGAACAAGATGAAATTGAATCAAGAGCACGAGACCGAGGTTTTCCTGAACGATGCCGGCGGCGTGTCTATTGCGCAGCAAGATCATGTCTGCCCTTCCTGCAACGACGTGGTGCAGAGCATTGTTTTCTTTGGGGACATTGGCCGAATTCGCGCAGTAGCTGACGAGTTGATTCGACTGGCCAACGCAATTGAAGCAGAGGCTGTCCATGCGTGATTACGGGAAAGTCCACACCTCTTTCTGGACCAGCACCACCATCCGCGAACTGTCTGAAGACGGTCGCGCGCTGGCAATGTATCTGTTGACCAGCCCTCACGGAACCATTGCTGGAGTGTTTCGCTTGCCCGATGGATACGCTAGCGAAGACTTGCAATGGTCTTCCGAAAGGGTTTGCAAAGGGTTTGCGGAACTGTTCGATAAGGGTTTCGCAACACGTTGCGAACAGACGAAATGGGTTTGGGTGACCAAGCATTTCGAGTGGAACCCACCAGAGAACCCAAACCAGCGCAAGTCGGTCTCCAAGGTGGTCGCACAAATACCTGATGGATGTGGCTGGAAGCTAGATTTCATGCGGGTTTGCGCCGAGTTTGCAGGGGCTGAAGCCAAGAAAAAACAGAACCCTTTCGAAACCCTTTCGAGACCCTTTCGTAATCAGGAACAGGATAAAGAAGAAGCTAACGCTTCTTTGTCGCCAGCCGAGCTGGACGACGATCCGACGCCCGCCGAAGACCTGGACGACGAAGGCAACCGCCTGCCAGCCTGCCCACACCGCGAGCTGATCGAGCTTTTTGGCAAACGCCTGCCGCAACTTGCCCAGCCCAAGCCCGAGCTGTGGAACGGCAAGAACGCGGACGCGATGCGTGCCCGGTGGCGCTGGGTCTTGACGGCCAAAAAGCCCAGCGGCCAGCGCTACGCCACGAACCGCGAGGAGGCGCTGAACTTTTTTGACCGCTTCTTCGGGTACGTCGCCACCTGCCCGCACCTGGTCGGCCAGAACTCCCGAGGCTGGGAAGCCACGCTGGCCTGGCTGGTCACGGCCGGCAACTTCACCAAGGTCATGGAGGGCAACTACGCCCCCCGCGCAGAGGAGGCCGCAGCATGAACTTCGAGCCCACCGAAATCCTGGCCACGCCAGAACCCAGCGGCAAGCTGGCCCCGATGCTAGCCATCGAGCAAGCAGCCCTGTCCATCCTGGCCAACTTCCAGAGCGCCTTCGATGACCACGGCGACCGCCTGAAGCCCGAGCACTTCGCCTTGGCCGACCACCGCGCGATCTACACCGAGTTGCGCCGCCAGATCGCAGCCGGCAAGGGCTTCGACACCGTGAGCCTGATGGATGCCCTGGATGGCGTGGTGCCCATGGATGTGGTCCACGCCGCGATGACGGCCAGCGACCACACCGCCCGAGGCATCGCCCGCCATGTTGACGCGCTGATCGAAGCCTACAAAGCCCGCCAGCTGCACGCCCTGAGCTACCGCATGGCCGAGCTGGCATACGAGGATGGCCCGGTGCAGGACCGCATCGACCGCGCCCAGGCAGAGCTGGGCAAGCTGGCCGAGGATGACGTGTCCGACCGAGACGACTGGGTGGACGCCCACACCGCCGCCGTGGCGCACATCGAGCTGATGCAGCAGCGCGAGGACGGCCACATCAAAGGGCTGGAAACCGGCCTGACCGACCTGGATGAGATCCTGGATGGCGGCCTGTACCGTGGCAACCTGGTGGTCATCGGCGCACGCCCTGCCATGGGGAAAACTGCCCTGGCAATGACCATCGGCCTGAACATGGCCCACCACTGCGCCGTTGGCCTGCTGTCGATGGAGATGCCGCACAACGACGTGAGGGACCGTCAAACCGCTATCTTGGGCCGCGCGCCGATCAGCCACATCAAGCGCCCAGGCCAGAACACGGACTACAACCGCATCGTGGACTCGGTGGAGCGCTCCAAGACCCTGCGCTGGTTTGTGTCCGACCAGTCGGGCCTGAACATCCTGCAGGTCCGCAGCAAAGCCCGCTCCCTCAAGCGCCGCCGTGGCCTGGACGTGCTGGTGGTGGACTACATCGGGCTCATGTCCGGCCTGGACTCCAAGCAGCCGCGTGCGTACCAGATCGAGGAGATCAGCCGTGGCCTGAAGTCGCTTGCCAAAGAGCTGGACATCGTGGTCATCTGCCTTGCTCAGGTCAACCGGGGCGCTGTGGAGCGCTTGGGCCAAGTGCCCGGCCTGCAAGACCTGCGCGACTCCGGCGCGATTGAGCAGGACGCGGACGTGGTGGGCTTCATCCACCGCCCGATTGCCGCCCAGCCCGAGCTTGGCGACCACTTCAAGGACTACGCCCTGCTGCGCATCGCCAAAAACCGACAGGGCCGCACGGGCGACGTGAACCTCACCTACCAGGGGCAATACACCTGCTTTGACAGCTGGGTCGGCCCGCCCCCAACCAAGGGCGCCACCACACCGCAACCGCAATCCAAGACGCGAGGGTTTGAGTGATGTATGTCGGAGTATCAGAAGCAGCTGGAGCACCTGCTCACGCTTGGGCGGATACCGGGCTGGAAGGAGCACGTCTGGCACAGGCTCCAGGAGCTGGACCGGCAGCCAGGGTTCCAGGGCATCAAGAACGAAGCCGTGGCGCTGCTCCGAAAGCCACCCGATGCGCAAGCTGTGGCCGGCCCATCTTCAACCCCGCCGTGCTGATTGGCCGAGCTGCCTTCGGCCCGGTGTGCGCGAAGAAGGCCGGCCTGCTGGAGCCCAAGCGCCGGAAACTGCGCTCCGAGGCGGTTGCAGACACGCTGACGGCAGATTTGTTCGAGGGGGTGGCGGCATGAACATCATCGAATTTGGGGATTGCCGCGACACGATGCGGAGCTGGGCGCAGGACGGCGTGCGCGTGCAAACGTGCGTGACCAGCCCGCCTTATTTCGGATTGCGCGATTACGGCCATGCCGGCCAGATCGGGCTGGAACAAACCCCCGATGAGTACATCGCCGCAATGGTCGAAGTGTTCCGGTGCGTCCGCGATGTGCTGGCCGACGATGGGACGCTGTGGGTCAACATTGGGGACAGCTATGCCAACGGTGGTCGGAAAACCCGCGACACGGACGACAAGCTGGCGCAACGGGGCATGGACACGCGCCCCTTTGACCCGGAGGGTGTCAAACCCAAAGACCTCATAGGCATCCCCTGGCTACTCGCCTTCGCCCTTCGCGCCGACGGCTGGTACCTGCGCCAGGACATCATTTGGCACAAGCCAAACCCGATGCCAGAGTCGGTGCGCGATCGCTGCACCAAGGCGCATGAGTACGTGTTCCTGTTGTCTAAGTCGGAGCGGTATTTCTTCGACAGCGAGGCCATCAAAGAGCCGGTGGCAGAGGCGTCAATCAAGCGCATGCAGAGCGGTAAGCCGCCGCGCATGGGAGGCGAAAAGTACGGGGGTGACGAAAGCCGTTTCAGCGCAACCAAGAGCGGCAACGAATACGCACTTACGGAAACCCGCAACCGCCGCAGCGTCTGGACCGTCGCCACCCGCCCCTACAAGGGCGCCCACTTCGCCACCTTCCCTCCTGCGCTGATCGAGCCGTGCATTCTGGCCGGTAGCAGGCCCGGCGACATAGTTTTGGACCCGTTCATGGGCAGCGGGACGACTGCAGCCGTGGCACTCCAGTACGGACGCCAGTACCTTGGATGCGAACTGAACCCCGAATATGGGGCGCTGCAGGATGAGCGCATCGGCCCCTACCAAGAAGGACCGCTGTTCACGCAGTTTGCTTGCGAGGAGGTCGAATGCGCTTGATTGGAATTGACCCCGGAGCGAGCACCGGCATTGCCCTCTACGAAGCTGGAGAGCTGCGCGAGCTGCACACCATCGCCCCCCACCAGATCGCCTGGTGGATTGCCGACCTGAAGGTGCAGAAGGTCATTTTTGAGGACTCCCGCCTTCAGCCCCACACATGGAAGCGCGGGAAAAACATTCCCGCCACGTTAAAGATGGCTCGGAACGTCGGTCAGGTTGATGCCTGGTGCCACTTGATTGCAGCGGTTTGCAAAGACTTGGGCGTCCCGACGCTTGGCATCAGTCCGAAAGGGAAGGGCGCAAAGATCAAGGATGAGGAGTTCAGGCTCACGACCGGCTGGGAAGGGCGCAGCAACCAGCACACCCGCGACGCCGCGATGGTGGCTTGGCCGCATCGGAGGGCTGCATGAGCGACGCCGTGCATTACCGCCTGCACAGCCCAAAGCAGGCCCACGACGTGATGATCAAGGCTTGGGAATACGCAAAGGCCAAGCTGGCCTTGGGCTCCAAGCGCTTGATTCTGGAGATCCGGCAGGAGACCCGCAGCAGCCAGCAGAACCGCCTGCTGCACGCGCTGTTCAACGACGTGTCCAAGCAGGCCGAATGGATGGGCAAGCCCCGAACTCCAGCCGAATGGAAGCTGATCTTTGTGTCTGGCCATTCGGTGGTTACCCAGCAAGGCGCCGAAGTGGTGCCAGGGCTTGAGGGTGAATTTCTGAACTTGCGCGAGAGCACCGCACAGATGAGCCGCGACCGAATGGGCAGCCTGCTGGAGTACGTGCTGGCCTGGTGCGCGAACAACGACATCGAGCTGCGCGAAGCCGCGCGTTGGCAAGTAGATCCAGAAACCGGGGAGATTGCGGAGTGAACAACAAGCTGACCGCTCGCCAGCGAGCCCACCTTGCCCGCGTCAAGGAGCTTCCTTGCTCGCTTTGTGACGCCCCAGGCCCGAGTGAAGCCCATCACTACCGCCAAGGCAGCCAATACACCTGCATTGCCCTGTGCCCCGAGTGCCATAGAGGTTCTGTCCTTGGACTCCACGGTCAGCGCCGAATGTGGGCCATCAAGAAGATGGACGAACTGGACGCCCTAAACATAACCATCGAACGCCTGCTGGCCTGACCCAATCCCCACCACCAAAGACCACATGAGCACCACTGAAGCCTACCTCCGCGCAGTCACCAGCACCCAGCTGACCATCGACCCCGAGCGCTTCACCCAGGCCGACACCCTCATCGCCGCAGGCATGTGCGTGTCCCAGCACCGGCAGCGGGATCTAGCCCTTCGGGTCTGGCGCCTGCGCGTCAGCGGGGAGATGCAGGGAGCGCGCCAGCTGGCCGAAGACTTGGCGCCCATCGTCATGAGGATGAGCGTAGCAGGGAGGGGCAAACAAGCCAAGCCCACAATGACCCGCATCCAGTCCGTGGACCTGGCAATGGAGACCCTGAAATGGTGGTGCTTCCAGACATGCCCCGTGTGTCACGGACGTGGCCACCCCGTCATCCCGAACACTCCGACGCTGGACACGACGCGGGAGTGCCATCACTGTGAAGGGACTGGCATCCGGCCCATGCGCCGCTATGTGAAGAACCACGCCCTGGCCGAGAAGCTGGTGGATCGGCTGAATGGCCTGAGCAGCGTGGTGTTCTCGGACATGGCGCGGAAGCTGGCGAATGCGATGGAGCTTTGAAGATTTTTCAGAAAACCTGAAATCTTTTGCTGAAGATAACATTTAGGTGTTATGATTCAGCCCATGCAGACAACAAAGACTGCACCGCCCGGGCGGTACCCGGCACCCTCTGAAGGATCACATCATGAACTCAGCAACCCTGAACCTGAACGCCGGCACCTATGCTGTCACCTTGGACGATGATGGCATCATCGCCCGCGCAATGGAAATCCTTGCGGCTCGCCTTTACAAGCCATCAACTGTTCTTGAGAGCCCGGACGTTGTGAAAAAGTACCTCCAGCTCAAGATGTCAAAGCACACAATGCAGGAAGTGTTCAGTGTGATTTTCTTGGACGCCCAGCACGCCGTGATGGAGTATCGAGAGATGTTCTACGGAACGCTCACCCAGACAAGCGTGTACCCGCGTGAAGTCGCTCGAATCGCCTTAGAGATTGGCGCCGCAGCTGTCATCCTGGCACACAACCACCCGAGCGGAAACGTGACTCCAAGCCATGCCGACGAGCACCTAACCCGGACCCTGAAGTCCGCACTGTCACTGGTCGATGTGAGGGTGCTGGACCACATCATTGTTGGGGGTGGGGACAGTCTCTCGATGGCAGAAAAAGGACTGGTTTGAGGAGATGATCATGCAGAACAACCACGACCGCTATCTTTCGATTGTGCAGTGGGTGCGCAAACGCTATCAGGAGAGTGACGGGCGCATCGTCATATCCACCAATGGAGCGCCGTCGATATATGCGCGCATCGAAGAAATGGCGTGGCGAAAGCTCATCCGCACGGTCGAGCGCGATAGCGAAGGGTGTCTGGTATTCAGGCCAACTCGCTAAAAAAACTCAAAAAAGCTGGAAAGTTAACTGCTAACGGTTTATAATTCAGCCATGCACTCGAAATTGAGCGCACCGACCCGGCGGCTCCGGGATTCCACAAATGGAGCAAATCATGGCATTTTTCACAATCAAATCTCGCGCCCACGGCGATGTGACTTTCCATGTCAGAGATGAAGGCGGGTATGTGCGGGTCAAAAGCAAAGAGTGGGACTATCGCCAGCCGTGCGAAGGCGGTGGCTTCATGGGTGGCACGCTCATGGCAGATGAGCAGACCCTGGAAAAAGTAGCCCGCCGCTGGTGGAAAAAATTTCTGACCATTGATCGGCTGATGGATGTCTGACGCCCTCATTCACCTGCGCGTCCCAGCAGAGCTAAAAGCCCGCTGGGTGCGCGAAAGCCGTGCCGCAGGGATGCGGCTCACCGACTGGATTTTGCAGCGCGTGGAGGCGCAGCCCATGAAGCAGATCACACCTATCTCCATCCCGCAGGGGGTGGTTTTTTCCGACCTGCGCCTTGAGCGCGACCCGAAGACCGGCGATGTGTCTTTTGACACAGCCATCATCGAGCGCATCGAGCGTGAGAGCGGTCTGCCTGCTGGCTTTTTTATGGGCCAGCATGAGGATGCTGTGGCATCACTCATCACTGGGTGGTACAGCGCCCATCGTGCCGCCGGTGGCGAGGCTGATCCAGTGGCCGAGGACCTCCTGGCTGAGGTCCGTGCCGAAGAGGCGGCAGGGCAGTCCTACAGCCACCAACCGGGGCGCGCATGACGCCCGAAGCCTTTGCTGCCCTCGTCAAGCTCCTGCGCATGACAGGCGCACCCTCGATCGAGGCTGCCCGCCTGGTGCTTGTAGAGGGAAAGACCCAGAAGGAAGCCATCGAAGCTACCGGCATCACCCAGGCAGGGGCGAGTCAGGCGGTGAAGCGGTGCAGGGCGGGGATAGCGCTGGCAAAAGAAGTTGCAGACGGCACTGGAAAGCTGGTATAGAATCGCGCCACGCAATAAACCTGGGGTGTTCCCAGGACAACAACAAGCGGCACCAATAAAGGCTGCCGCATGTGCGAATAGATAACCAAACCCGCTCAGAGCAATCTCAGCGGGTTTTTTCATTCCAGCCCCTCGCTCACTGAGTCAGGGGCTTTTTCATGGCCGCGCCACGATGACACAAGACACCACGAAGCAGCGCGCCGCCGCTGTGGACTGGCTCATCGTTGAGAAAGACTACCGCGCTGGCATCAAGAATCTGCGCCAAATCGGGGCAGAGAACAACATCACCGAGGGAGCTATTCGCAAGCGCGCAAAGCGTGATGGATGGACCCGAGACCTTGCTGCCCGCATACAGGCCAAGGCGGAAGACTTGGTACGCAAAGAGGAAGTACGCAAGGCGAGTACGCAAACAAGCCTGGACGTACCAACCGAGCGCCAAGTCGTTGAGGTCAACGCCCACGCCGTAGCCCATGTGGACCTCACGAACCGCAAGGATGTACTGAGAGGCATGGATGTCAGTCGCCAGCACATCGAGGAGCTGGCTGCACTGAATGACCCGACCTTTCGGGAGCGCCTGGAGTGGCTTGGTCAAGTCATGGATGAGTCTGGCAAGGATGAAGAGACTGGCCGGGAGATCAAAGACAAAGCCAACGAACTGTACCGCTACATCATCGATATGCCTGGTCGGGTCAAGATGGCAAAGGAGGTCGCAGCGGCAGTTGGTGTGTATGTGCCGATGATGCGCAAGATCTACAAGCTGGATGCAGAGGCAAACAGCGGTGCGTCGGCAGTGGAAGACCTCCTGCGCAACCTGGGGTCTTGATGACGGACCACCGCTTGGAGGGACTTCGCCGGCTCAAAAACAGCCTGGAGCTTTTCTCGGCCCATTGCCTGAAGATCGCAGACAAGGAAGGCAAGACCACCCCATTCGTGTGGAACCGGGCGCAGCAGTACGTGCATGAGCGCCTGGAGGAGCAGAAGGCCAAGACCGGCAAGGTCCGGGCGCTTGTATTGAAAGGGCGTCAGCAAGGAATATCGACTTACTGCGCCGCCCGCTTCTACCACCACACGACGATGACACCGGGCCGCAAGGCGCTGATCGTTGGGCACGAGCAGAAGTCCACGGACAGCCTGTTCGGGATGGTGAAGCGCTACCACGCGAACAACCCGCTGGGCATCAGCACCGGGGCGACGAACGCCAAGGAACTGGTTTTCGACAAGCTGGACGGCGGCTACAAGCTGGCCACGGCTGGAAGTGACGACGTGGGCCGGGGAAACACCGCCCAGGTTGCGCACTTGTCCGAATTTGCTTTCTGGAAGAACGCCCAGAAGCACATGGCCGGCTTGGGCAACACGATTGCCGACATCGACGGCACGGAAATCATCATCGAGTCCACGGGCAATGGCCTGGGCAATGCGTTTCACTTGATGTGGCAGATGGCTGAAGCAGGGCAGGGTGACTGGATCGCCATCTTTGTGCCCTGGTTTTGGCAAGACGAGTACCGGGCAGCGGTCAAAGAGGATTTTGAGCAGGCCCTGAGCGACGAGGACAAGGCTTATCAGGAAGCTCACGGGCTTGACCTGGAGCAGATGCAGTGGCGGGCGAACAAGATCGCCACCTACGGCGCAGGGTATTCCTGGCTCTTTAACCAGGAGTACCCGGCAACGCCGGCCGAAGCCTTTGTCAGCAGCACAAGCAACCCGCTGATTTCGCCCACGCTGGTGATGGCGGCGGTCAACAGCGACTACCGCGACCTGAGTGGCCCGCTGATCATTGGATGCGACCCGGCCGGCGACGGCGCAGAAGGCGCTGACCGCACTGCAATCGCCTTCCGTCAAGGCCGAGTGGCCAAGCGCATCGAGTACCACAGCGCCCTGAGCACGATGCAGATCGCCGGGAGACTGGCCGAGTACCACGCCCAGTACAAACCGGCCGCCATCTTCGTGGACAAGGGTGGCCTTGGCGCTGGCGTCTATGACCGGCTGCGCGAACTGGGAATCCCGGTGATCGGGGTCAACAGCGCAACCCGGGCCAACGACCACGAGCGCTACGAGAACAAACGGGCGGAAATGTGGTGGCTGATGCGAGAGTGGCTGGAAGACCAGCCCTGCCGACTGCCCAACAACATGGCCCTGGTGGCAGACATCACAAGCCCGCAGCCCAAGGTATCCAGCAATGGCCGACGCCTGCTGGAGAAGAAAGAAGACATGCAAAAGCGAGGACTCCGAAGCCCAGACGGCGCGGATGCCCTGGCTTTGACCTTTGCCGAGCCGGTCGCCGCTGAGGCGGTGGGCTTGCACATCAGGCGCGCGCCATCCCAAACGAGCGTGGCCGGCTACTGAGAGGACCAAGATATGACAGGCAATGAATACGATTTCGTTGGTGAATTTGAGACCAAGCGAGCCAACGACGGCTATGGCCTGGTGATGGACAAAGGCACTGCTGAAAAGCAAAAGATGGCCGAGGTGTTCAATGCTCCCGACGTCGGCACGATGGACACGACGGCCGAAGAGGAAGAGCCTGCCGCGCCCGCCTTGGATGTGCCTGCCGAGTCGGAGACTCCTACTGCAGGCGAAGTGGCTACTGCTGACAGCCTGGGCGAAGGCGAAACCATCGTTGGGTCTGCTGATCCTGTCGTTGGTGGCCCCATTGCTGAATCCGCAGTCAAGGGCGAGGCCCTGCCTGCTGCCGAACCCGTCAAGGGCATGAGCTTTGGCGAGGCCTTCAAGAAGTACCGCGCTGCAGGAAAAAAGGATTTCCCCTGGACGAACCCAAAGACGGGAAAGACAAGCATCTACAGCACCGCCTTGAAGAGCGAGAAGGCCAAACCACTGCCCAAGGCCGCGCCCGTCGCAGCGCCTGCAGAGGAGCCCACACCCCAGGCCATCGCCGTGGAAGTCTTCAGGCTGCAAGATGAGCCCGCGCCGGCCACTGGCCCAGCCCGCTCGACTGGTGGCATTGGCCCAGACCTGAATCCCGCCATGCAGCCCAAGCCAGGTGCAAAGGGCATCTACGCCAATGTCGGCGTGAGCGCCCCGCAAAAGCAGGTGGCCCCCATCAATGTGACCGGCAAGGACGGCAACGCCCGCCCCGCCGAGAGCGTGGCCGAAGTGATGGCCGCCCGGAAGGGTGCTCGCGGTGGCTGACGTGTACGGTGTCGTGGCGGAGGAGGTTTTCACTGCCGACCGCGATACTGCGGTGGACGTGCAACCCCTGGGAGCCATGCTCCTGGGCGAGTACGTCCGCGCCAAGTCCGACCGCCAGAACACGGAACTGCGCTGGCTGGATGACCTGCGCCAGTACAAAGGCCAGTACAGCGACGAGGAAAAGAAGCTGATGCGCGGCTCCAGCCGGGCTTTTGTTCGCAAGACGCGCACAAAGGTCAAGACGGTGGATGCCCGTGTGGCAGACATGCTTTTCCCTGCGGGCGGCCAGCGCAACTGGAACATCGCCCCGACGCCCATCCCGAATCTGAGCACCCAGCAGCAGCAGGCCGTGGCCCAAATGCTGCAGGCGGCCGAGCAGGGTGGAAAGCAGATTGACGACGCTGCGATCAAGGAAGCCGTGGACCGCGTGGCCAAGGAAGCCGCGCAGAAAATGGCCGACCTGGTGCATGACCAGCTGACAGAGACGCGCTACCGCAAAGAAGCCCTGAAGGCAATCCACGACTGCCACCTGTACGGCACGGGCATCCTCAAAGGCCCCGCGGTGGACCGCAAGGCCCGCACTGTCTTCAAGAAAGACAAGAACGGCCAGTTCAGGGCATCGACCGAATACTACGTCACGCCAGAGATTGAGCATGTCCCCCTTTGGGATGCCTTCCCAGACATGAGCAGTGCCGAACTGGACAACTGCCGCTACTTCTGGCAGCGCCACATCATGAGCGCCGCAGACCTGGCCGAGCTGTCTGACCGCCCGGGGTTCAAGTCGGCGTCCGACCGCATCCGCACCTACCTGCGGGCGCATCCAACTGGCCACACGACGGCCCTGTATTCGGACTCCGAGCTGCGCAAGATCGGCAACCGCATCACAGCCGACATCGTTCATTCTGGCTACGAGGTGCTGGAGCGCTGGGGCTGGCTCACTGGAGAGCAGCTGTGCTCTATCGGAGTCAAGATTGAGGAAGACCGCAAGCACGAGAGCTTTTTCGGCTGCGTCTGGATGCTGGCCAATGGCGAGGTGATTCGCGCCCACCTGGCCAACATTGACGGCACGACCTGGCCGTTCCACCTGTACCACTTCGACAAAGACGAGACATCGTTCTTCGGAGAGGGCCTGGCGTCCATCATGCGTGACGACCAGCAGATGATCAACGCGGCTACCCGCATGTTGCTGGACAACGGCGCATTGGCCAGTGGTCCCATGTTCGAGGTGAACCCCAGCCTGCTGGCCACTAGCGAAGCAGCCAGCCTTGGAGACATCCACGCATGGCGCATTTGGCTGCGCAACAGCCAGAGCCCTGGCGTTCGTGCCGTTTCGCCTATTTCGATTGACGGTCGCTTGGCTGATCTCCAGGGCATCAAGACGATGTTCGAGAACAATGCCGACGAGACAACGGCGATCCCGCGCTACATGAGCGGGGAGAACGCTACGTCCGGCGCTGCAGGCACCGCAAGCGGCATGTCCATGCTGATGGGTGCGGCCAACATCGTCATCAAGGACTTGATCACCAGCTGGGATGAAGGCGTCACCCGCCCCTTGATCGAGGCGATGTACCGCTGGAACATGACCTACAGCAAGGACGACGCCATCAAGGGCGACTACCAAGTCGCTGCGACTGGCACAACCAGCCTGGTGGCCAAGGAAGTCCGCGCCCGCCAGTTGAACGATTTTGCGGCAATGACAGCCAACCCGCTGGACGCGCCTTTCATCAAGCGTGACGTGCTGAACCGACTGCGCGGCGAAGCCAACGAGCTGGCCGACGTGGTGAAGACCCAGCAAGAAGTCGAGCAGGAGCTGAAAGCGGCCCAGAACGAGGGCGCCCAGGCCATGCAGCAGCAGATGCTGCAGATCCAGCTCCAGGAAGCCATGGCAAAGGCCCAGGAAGTCGCCGCCCGTGCAGAGCTGCAGATGGCCCGCGCTAAGGAGGCCCTGGCCAATGTGGAACTGACCGCGGCCAAGAAGCTGGACCTGACTATGGAAGCGATGTACGCCGCCATGCAAGCCGCTGGTGTCGCCGCGCAGAGCCCGCAAGTGGCGCCCGTGGCCGACGCGATGCTGCAGGAAGCGGGCTTTGGCCAGTCGCCTCAGCCGCAGAGCCCCAATCCAGCCACCGGCCAAGAGGGTGCGCGGGCAGGGATCGAGACCGCTGAACTGGTGGACGGTGCGCAATGAGTGTCACGACGCCTGAGCAGCTGCTAGGTGAATACGCCGCAACCCCCCAGAACCGGGCGGCCGTAGTGGTGATTGACCGCCGCATCGAATCCCTGCGCGACCAGCTGGAGTGCTGTGACGCCGAAGAAATGACGCGCAACCAGGGTGCCATTGCTGCCCTGCGCTCGTTGCGCCGCCTGCTGTGCGGCCAGCCCGAATAGATACCTCACCCCCCGCTGCAAGGCGGGACAGTTGAGCCGGGGGTTCCCGGCCTTACCCCCGAAGAAAGGACGTCCACATGGACCCGAAAAAAGAGTACGCCCAGGCGTTTGACGACGAGATGGCAATCGAGAACGGTGCAATCACCGAAGACGATGTGGCAGCCGAGGGCCTGATTCCTGACGGCCTGGAAGCCGAGGCACCTGCCATGGCCGCCGAGGCTGCCGAAGAAGGCGAGACTGTGACCGAGGAAGCCGCTGAAGAAATGGCCGAAGGTGCTGAAGAAGCGCCTGAAGTTGCCGCTGAAGCCGCTCCTGCCGCTCCTGCGCCCGACATCGAGAAGGAAATCCAGCGCCTGAAGTCCTGGGAAGGACGACTCAAAGCCCGCGAAGCAGAACTGAAGGCCCGTGAAGCCGAATCCGCCAGCGGTGAAGACGCTCCCGCTAGCGATGCCGCCCAGGCCGTCGAGCAAGTGGCCGACGCCGTGGCATCCGGTCAACCTATGGACGATGCCCTGGCCCAGATCGAAGCCGACTTTGGCCCCGAGTTCGTGCAGGCCTTGACCGCCCTGGTGTCTGCCCAAGCAGCCCGGGTGGTGGATGAGAAGGTGGGCGCCGTCAATTCCGACGTGGCCAGCCTGATCGATGCCCTGAAGAGTGACAAGCAGCGCGAGCACTTTGAATACATCGCTGAAAAGCACGCCGACTTCATGGAAGTGGGCTCCAGCCCTGAGTTCCAGGACTGGGTGAAGCAAAAGGGCGAGGAGGCCCAGAACATCGTCAACGTGGGCAGCGCGCGCCAAGTGTGCGCCCTGCTGGACGAGTTCAAGAAGGGCGCGCACAAGGGCGATCCGGCAGAAGAGGGCGCGGTTTCTGTGCCCAGCCGCTCTGGCGGCCTGCGCCTGCCTGACAAGCCTGCTTCCAGCGACGACTACCTGAGCGCCTGGGAAGACGCCTAAGCGCTCCTGATTTCCCCAACGGCCCGCCGGGGCCTTTTGACCCGGCAACCCGAGAGCGATTGAGACGCGCAACACGACCAGCAAGCCTCGCAGGCCGATACCCGAAAGGGCCGGCAGATGCGGGGCTTTGTTGTCTGACGTGGTGCATACGTCCGCGTCGCTGCGGTGACTCCCGCTCCCGAAAGGGGGCGATTGACAACGTAGCAAACAAGGACATTCACCATGCCTACCACCTCGTTTGGCGATATTTCGCCACGTACCGCTGCTTACGCAGCCAAAGAACTCCTGCGCCGCGGCCAGCCCTACCTGGTGCTGGAAAAGTTCGGCCAATCCAAGGTTCAGGACGCCAACACCGGCCTGATCCAGAAATTCCGCCGCTATGAAGCGCTGCCCACCACTCCCAAGGTGCTGCAAGAAGGCGTGACCCCAGCTTCGACCAAGCTGACCCACACCGACGTGACCGCCACCCTGACCCAGATGGGCGACGTGGTGACCCTGACGGACATCGTTCTCGACACCCACGAGGACAAGGTTTTGATGGAAACCATGGGCCTGCTGGGCGAGCAATCGGCTCAGATGGTGGAGCGTATGCGCTTCGGCATTCTCAAGGCCGGCACCAACGTGTTGTACGCGAATGGATCTTCGCGCGCCGCAGTCAACACACCCATCAGCGTTGCCTTGCAGCGCCGTGCCGTGAAGGCTCTGAAGCGCCAGAACGCTTCCCAGATCACCACCATCGTGCGCTCGACTCCCGCTTATGGCACTGAGAACGTGGCGCCTGCTTTTGTGGCCCTCATCCACCCTGACCTGGAAGCCGATGTGCGTAGCCTGCCTGGCTTCACCCCCGCTGAGAAGTACGGCACGATTTCCCCCTGGGAAAACGAGCTGGGCAAGCTGGACGACGTGCGCTATGTCACTTCGACCATCTTTGAGGCATGGGCCGACGCCGGCGGTGCAGCTGGTGCGATGCAGTCCACGACCGGCACCAATGCCGACGTGTACCCCATCCTGTTCCTGGGTCGTGACGCCTACGGCATCATGGCTCACAAAGGGGCTTTTGCCGTGACCCCCACCGTGGTCAACCCCAAGCCCAGCGACTCCGACCCACTGGGTCAGCGTGGCCATGCCGGTTGGAAGACCCTGCAAACGGCGCTGATCTTGAACGACGCCTGGATGGTGCGCGGCGAGGTCGCTGCCACTGCCTGATACGCGCAATCCCCACCCACAGCCCCGAGTGCCAAAAGCCTCGGGGCTTTTTCTTTGCCCCTTCACCGAGACACCGCAATGAGCAATACCACCGACATTTCCGACATCGACACCGCAGAAGCCGTCAAGCCCGCCAAGCGCGCAACCAAAGCGCCTGCAGCCGATGGCCGCAAGATCGTCACCATCCACCCAGGCAGTGAGAGTGACGGTATGGCGCCAGTCAAGATTGGCGTGAATGGCGAACTGCTGCTGGTGCCCCGCAACATGCCCGTCCAGCTACCTGACGAGGCCATCGAGGTGCTGCGCAATGCGGTTTACACCGAATACCGCGAGGTCAACGGCGAATACCAGCCGTACCACCGCCAGCGCTTTAGCTTCACCATCGAAGGCTGATCGGTAAGCCATGCGGCTCGAAGCGCTCTCGCCCCTAGTGCTGCCGGAGGTCATTGGCTGCCCGCATCCAACCCTGATGCTGCACTTGGCCATGGCTTCGCAGCGCTTTTTCATGGAAACGGGCGCCTGGGTGGTGATGGCAGACGAGCAGATCACCACCGATGGCTTGACCGAGTACGAGTTGGAGCCTGCCCAAGATGCCATGGTCCTGCGCGTGCGCGATGCCTGGCTGGATGGCATCTTGCTGCAGCCTGCCAAGGCCACCACGGCTTTCGAGCGCAATGCCAATGCTGCTGGCTACACCCACTACGACGACCGCCAGGTCATCCGCCTGGAGGGCAAGCCACGTCAAGGCCAACGGCTGCAACTGCGGCTGGTGATGGCCCCCAAGCTCACCTCCACCACGATCCCAGACGCCATGGGTATGCGTTACCAGACTGGCATCGCACATGGGGCAAAGGCCACCTTGATGGTGATTTCAGGCCAAGTCTGGACCAACCCGCAGCTGGCGGGATACCACCAGCAGATGTTCGAGCGCGCAGTGAGCGACGCCCGGATAGATGCCATCAAGGACGGAGTGGACCTTCCGCTGACCGTCACTAAGCGCCGCTTTTCTTACTGAGAGGAATCCATATGGCCATAGCAGCCCAAGCCATCATCCGGCGTGTCGTAGAGACGCTGCAGGACAACACCAGCATCCGCTGGCCCATCAACGAGCTGGTGCGGTATCTGAACGACGGGCAGCGCGAAGTCGTTTTGCACCGCCCTGACTCCATGGTCACGAACGCGACCAAGGATCTCGTCACCGGCTCCAAGCAAACCCTGCCTGACGGCGGCTCCAAGCTGATCGAGGTGGTTCGCAACTCCAATGGCAAGGCCGTGCGCCTGACCAACCGCGAGATTCTGGACGCCCAAACCCCCGGCTGGCACACCATCACTGGCTCCACCACAGTGCTGCACTACATGTACGACCCGCGTGACCCGCGCGTTTTCTATGTGTACCCCCCTGCAGCCGTCGGCGCCAAGCTGGAGATTGTCTATTCGGCCTACCCGACGGACATCACCGAGCCTGCAGACGGTGCGCTCTACACCGCTGTGACCGGAAACATCGGCCTGCCGGACATCTACGGCAACGTGCTCCAAGACTATTGTCTATACAGGGCATACACAAAAGACTCCGAGTACGCCGGCAACGCCCAGCGTGCCCAAGCCCACTACCAGGCGTTTGCCAACGCCTTGGGTATCGAGATCAAGGGGACCATCGCTGTCGCCCCTAACCCCATCCACAACCCCAATCGCCCGGCAATGACGGGCACGCCTAACTGAAGGAGAACGTCATGGGTGCTTTTAGCAACTACCTCGAAGACAAGATCGTTGAGCATTTCCTGCGCAACAATGCCACAACACCGCCGACCACGGTGTATGTGGGCCTGTTTGAGTCCGACCCCGGTGAAGCCTCTGGCGGCACCGAAACGGCGTACACCAACTACGCACGCCAGACTTCTGCCTGGACGGCTATCGACGCCAACGGCCAGACCAAGAACTCGGGCACCATCACCTTCCCGGCCAACGGCAACGCTTCGGCCTCGGTGACCATCACCCACCTGTGCCTGTTTGACGCAGCCACAGCCGGTAACCGCCTGTTCTACGCAGCCCTGTCGGCCCCCAAGACACTGAGCCCCGGCGACGTGCTCTCGTTCGCCACCAACGCGGTGGTGTTCGGTCTGGACTGATAGCCCATGAACCGCAGCGGCATCAATTCAAGTCAGCTCAACGGCCAGCGTCTGGCTGGCTGGCTGGGTGGTGTCGGCTGCGGCCGTTGTGTCGGCTGGCGCCACGTCGGAGGCTTACGCGCAGCGCTTCTTCGGGGCTGCGGCCTACGGGGACGCTTCTGCGGTGGTCACGCTGACCTCGGCGCACAACATTGCCGCTCGCTGCAATGCGCTGGCGGGAGCTACCTCGTCGGTTAAGCCGACGACCATCTTTTTTGGCACGACGTTCACCCGCTGCGAGGCGATTGGCAATGGCGCCGTGTTGCGTAACGTTGCAGGACTGGCTTCGGCTGATGGAACTGCCTACGGCGAAGCACTTGCAGCGGACCAGCTGGGGGATTCCCTGGCGGCAGCCATCACGACCTCCGCCGCAGATGCCCACGTTGTTCACCCTGGGCGTGCGAACATCCTGGGTGTTGGGTCTGGTTCAGGTCTTGGCCTTGCCATCCGCATGTCGCCGGCCATCGGACTTGCCGTCGGCAATGGTTATGGCGAAGCGACCATGCAGCTGTCCGGCGAAGACTTCCAGCGCCTGGACGGGTTTGCCAAGGCCAGCAGTACCGCCACGCCGATCTTGCGCAACGACTACACCGCGATCATTGCCACCTATGGGGCGTTTGATTTTGGCCGCACACTGACTGCAGAAGGGCGGGCGGCGATCCGCTACCAGGCGGCGTCCTACGCCCTAGGGGTGGCAAGCACGCAGTCGGAGGCGCTACGCACCCAGCCAGGGTTTGCGGTTGGACAGGCGGTGTGCAACTACCAGGCGGATTACACCCTGATTGTGCCGGCTGGGGCTTCTGGCGCTTCGTCGGCAAAGCATTACTTGGTCGATGCGGACCAGCATTTCCTTGGGGCGGCTTCCGGTGCTTCGGCGGCGCAGTCGCAACCTGTCAAGTTCAACACCAAGGTCCATGGCGCTGCCACCAGCAGAGGTGAGGCGGCGTCTTTTGCGCCGACCTTTGCAGCCCACCACTTCGGCGCGGCCTCGGCTGCAGGTGGGGCGCAGGGCGCGGTGCCTTCGGGCGACATTGCCATCATGGGGGCGTCCAAAGCGTTTGGTTCGGCCGCTGGCCTGGCGGTGCCGGCGAACTTTCACCCCAGCTTTGCAGTGGCCAGCGCCACCAGCTTTGGTGTCGCGCCCTATGCGGAGCAGCATTACGCCCAGGGGCAAGCCGGCTCCACAGCGAGCGCCGGCGCGGAGGGGGTGCAGTATTTCTTCTTCCAGGGCAGCGCATCTGTCACTGCTACAGCCACTGCGACGGCTGTGCCTGCTGATCACCAGTATGCCGAAGCTTGGTCCACGGGGTCCGTGGTGGTGATGGCAGTCAATGCCAAGCGCAACGAAGCGTCTGTGCCGTTCCTGGCCACCAGTACGGCCACCGCCCGCGCGGACTACTCGCAGCACTACTTTGCCAGCGTAGAGGCGCAGTCGCGCTGCACAGCCAGCAGTCGGGAGATTTTGTACCTCAACCACAAGGGCGAGGTGGATGCCAAGGCGCTGGCCACCAGCATTGCAGACCCATACTACCAGCGAGCTTCCGCTGTTGAGCCCGCGCGTGCAGGCTCCATCGGCTTTGCTGTCCCGGCTGATTTCCGGCGCGGGGCGGTGCTGGCCAGGTCTGAAGCTACGAGTTTTGCTCGCCCAGCGGATATTCGACGCGGTTCCGTTTCGGCCATCGCAGGTGCTGATGCCACCGTTGGCAGGCCGCGCATGCGCCTCTCCGGCAAATCACTGGCCGCCGCCGAAGGCTCTGGCCTCGTTGGTGGTACCCACCATCGAGCACCGGGTGTGGCTCCTGCCACTGCACTGGCCATCGGCTCCGCCAAGCCCGCTGATGTATTCCGAGCCGCGGCTTTGAGCGCCTCTTACGGTAGCGGCTTTGCATCCGCTGGCGTCTTTCGTACCGCTTACGCGCTTGCGATTGGCGCATCGACAGGGAAGTCCCTGGCCCAGTCCAACGTAGACGTGCTGGCACCCGCAAGCCGGGCCATGACCGTCACGACAGAGGAGCGAGCGATGTTCGCCCCCGAAGAAAACCGAACCATGACTGTGGAGGCCTGAATGATCTTGGGCACTTTTGAGAAGCAACCTGCCGATGTCAAGGACTACGACATCGACTATTCCCAGTGGCTGACACCTGGCGACAGCCTAGCTACCGCCGATGCGACGGTGGATCAGCCGGGGCTGACCGTGCAGGCCGTCTATACCAGCCCCGCGCGGGTGAAGGTATGGCTTGCCGATGGTGCGGTGGGCATCAAGCACAAGGTCACGGTGACCGCGCGCACCGACGACGGCCGGGTGCTGCAGCACGAATTTGTGATCAAAGTAAAGGACCGCTGAGATGCCGCAACTGTTTGCAAACAACGCCTTTGGAGCGCTGGCAAGCCCCATCAATGGTGCAGCCACGACGATCACACTGGTTTCCGGCGATGGAGCGCGCTTCCCAAACCCCACCGGAGGAGACTACTTCCACGCCACATTGGTGGGTCTGAACGCCAATGGGGTCGAAAGCTCATGGGAGATCGTGCGCTGCACGGCCCGCGCTACGGACCAGCTGACGGTGACACGCGGCCAGGAGGGCACGACCGCCACCAGTTGGAACGCGGGCACGCGCATTGAGCTGCGAGTGACCAAGGCGGGTTTGGACGGCAAAGAAAGCGCTGGCACTGCAGCGGCAGCCATCACCACCCACGAAGCCGCCACCGACCCCCACCCACAATACACCACGACCGCAGAAGCTGCAGCAGCTGCCCCAGTGCAGAGCGTGGCGGGCAAGACGGGCGCTGTGACGCTGGCCAAAGCGGATGTTGGTCTGGGCAATGTGGACAACACGAGCGATGCCACCAAAGCTGTCCTGAGCGCCACCAAGCTGGCCACCGCCCGCACGATTGCTGGCACCAGCTTTGACGGCCAGGCCAACATCGACATCAGCTACACCAACCTGACCAACAAGCCGGCGCTTGGCACCGCAGCGGCGAAAGACATTCCAGCAACAGGCAATGCCGCCGCCACTCAGCTTGTCCTTGGGAATGACTCGCGGTTGAGCGATGCGCGCGCACCAACAGCACACAGCCACGCGATCAACGATGTGACGAGTTTGCAGACCGCTTTGGACGGCAAATCAAGCACTTCACATACGCACGCCAACGCGACAACAGCCGCGGCCGGCTTCATGTCGCCCGCTGACAAAACCAAGCTGGATGGGGTTGCGACCGGCGCAACCGCCAATGCCACAGATGCGCAACTGCGGGATCGTTCTACGCACACAGGCACCCAGGCAATCTCCACTGTTACCGAGCTTCAGGCGGCGTTGGAAGCCAAACAGGCCACTCTGGTCAGCGGCACCAACATAAAAACAGTTGGCGGACAAACCCTGCTTGGATCAGGTGATATTCCCGCTGGTGGTCTGAATTACCTTACTGAAGTACGCAATACCACTGCACCAAATGCAACTGTACCTGTGCATGGGATCATTGCGACGGGCACTGAATCTAATATCGACTTGGTGCTTTCTCCGAAAGGGACTGGGGCGTTAGTTGCGCGAACCCCTAATAGCACATCGGCAGGAGGGGGGAATAAACGCGGCATTAATGCGGTAGATTGGCAATTACAACGAGCCTTCGCACACCAAGTCGCATCTGGTGGTTATTCTGTTATTTCTGGTGGGTTCGACAATGCAGCGAGCAGTCTATGCAGCACAGTCGGTGGCGGTGGAAATAATAATGGTGGTGGTGAATACAGTACTATTTCTGGCGGACAAAATAATACTATATCTGCTAGTTTTTCTGTTGTTTCTGGTGGCAGAGGCAATGATGTGTCGAACATTTATTCTGTTATTTCTGGTGGAATATCAAATAGAGCGAATGGCTCGGCTTCTGTTATTCCTGGCGGAAGATATGCAACGACAAACTTGATTCAGGGTTTGTTTGCTTATGGGTTTTATGGAGAGGCAGTCGGGAAAAACCAAATGTCCTTCTGGGGAGGGCGTTTAGAAACGACAAATGCGACCGCTACTCGCATTACAGCAGATGCAGCAGTCGCAAGTGTAATCAACCAATTAACTTTACGCACTAAAAGCACCTTCCGTGTAAAAGGAACCGTTGTTGCTCGTAATACCTCCACCAACGACAGCAAAGAATGGACGTTTGAGGCGCTAATCAAACGTGGTGCAGATACATCTTCCACCTCTATCGTAGGAACGCCGTCTATCACCAGCACATTTGCAGACACTGCCGCTGCAAGTTGGAGTATTGCGGTGACTGCCGACACAACCAACGGAGCCTTGGCTATTACCGCCACAGGTGCTGAGGCAACAACCATTCTCTGGACAGCCGTTGTTCATTCTATTGAGGTGGCTTAATCATGCATGTTCTGAAATTCCAAACACTTTCCGAAGCACAAGATCGCAGCCGTGCTGAAGCTGTAAAACGCATTGAAAACTACACGACTGAACTATGGTGGGGTGTTGCAAAACACGGCAACGAATACTGGATGGTTGTTGATGCAGATACACCGGATGCTGTTGAGGAGCCAGACGATACCAAGTTTGAGAGCATTCCAGAAGCATTATCCGAAGCAGACCTACTTGCTGTAAATGAGCAAATCAAGGCCAATAAAATTGAATCGCTGTGGCGTGCAGCCGATACCTATATCGCTCGATATATCAGCGGCGTTGCTATTGGTATCTTGACCATCGGTGTTTCTCAGATGAAGCCGAAAGCAATGGCGGTCACTGCTTGGACTCAAAACATTTGGGCAGAGTATTACGCCCGAAAGGCCCTGGTGACGCCCAACAGCGTGGACAACCTTGATTTCAGCAGCTTTGGGCCTGTGCCGCATAGCGTGCTGGAGGTGAAGGATGAGGTGGGGCTGTGAAGCTGCGCATCCTCAATTTCTTGATCGCCCTGGACCAGCTGGCCTACGTGCTGCTGACCCTGGGCGCAGGCCACCCGGACGAGACCCTGAGTGCAGCCGCGTACCGTACCGAGCGCAAGAACCGGCTTTTGGGTGTTGCCTTCAGGCCGCTGATTGACCTGATCTTCCTGCCCATCGAGCGCGAGCACTGCCGCAAGGCTTATGAGTCCGAGCGCCGTGGATCGCAGTTGCCCAAGGAGTACCGATGAGCCGAATCGTTGACCCATTGACCCGCGCCATCTTCGACTCGGACCTGATCAGCACCCGCCTGACCCTGGCCCTGGCCGAGCTGTGCTGGTGCCTGATGCTTCTGTGGCCTGGCGACACGTTCTCACGCCCCACCTACGGCCTGATGGCTGCGACCGCGCCCGAGATGGTGTGGGCGCTGATCTTTGGCGCGACGGCGCTGCTGCAGTTTGCCGTAGTGCTGCGCGACCAATTCCACACCCCATGGGCGCGCCTGTTTGCGACCTGGAACGCCGGGCTGTGGTGCTTTACCGTGGGCTCGATGCTGCTGTCCGTCTATCCACCCCCTGCCGCAGTAGGCGGTGAGCTGGCCCTGGCGTTTGCTGCAGTGTGGATTTGGGCGCGCCCGCTGATTCTGGAAAAAGGAGCCCTGCGCCATGCCCACTGAAGTCACGCACGAAGAAATCTGGAAGCAGCTGCGAGAAAACGGGGCCCTGCTGCAACACCTGCTGCTGGAGTGGGGGCACCACAAAGAAAAAGTGGAAGGCGCCTTCCCACTCGACGACCGAGGGTTGCCCGACTACGGCGGCCACAAGGTCCAGCACCTGGCGATTGCTGCAAACGACAAAGCCATGGGCGAGTACAAGCGCGCCGTGACCACGCGGCTGCTGCAAGGCGCGATTGGCCTGCTGCTGACCCTGCTGACGTTTGGCATTGGGCCTGCCATCCGTGACGTGATCGGCCCGATCCTGGGAGGTTGACCGTGGAAGCAAAGAACAAGAATCGCCTGGGCATCGGCGCCCTGGCAGCAAGTGCCACGCTGCTGGTGGCCCTGGCCAGCCATGAGGGCTACACCGACAGGGCTGTGGTTCCGGTGCCCGGGGATCGCCCCACGGTGGGCTTTGGCAGCACCTTCCGGGACGATGGCACGCCGGTGCAGATGGGCGACAGCATCACCCCGGTGAAAGCACTGCAGCGCACCATGGCCCACATCCAGAAGGATGAGACGGCCCTGAAGCAGTGTGTGACAGCCCCTCTGGCGCAGCACGAATACGACACGCTTGTCGGGGCGACGTACCAATACGGCGTTCGGGCGGTGTGCAGCAGCAGCATGGTCAAGCTGACCAATGCGGGACGCTACGAGGAGGCTTGCCAGGCCTATGCCCGCTACCGCTTTGTGGCAGGCCGGGATTGCTCTATCCGCTCCAACGGGTGCTACGGCGTCCACCTGCGGGCGCAGGAGCGCGTGAAGTCTTGCATGGGGCAATCGGAATGAATCCCGTTCTCATTTGTATGGTGATTTACTGGTGGAGGTTTCGATGGTTCCATTGAGCCTGATCGCTGCAGGTGTGCTGGCGGTGGCCACTCTTGGGGCGGGCCTGCTGGGCTACACGCAAGGCGCCAAGTCGGTGCGGGCGCAGTGGGATGCTGAACGCGCAGCCACTGCGCAAGCCCAAGAACAACAGCGCACCGAGGCCTTGGCCCGAGAGCGCCAGCTCCAGGCCAACCTCAACCGCCTCAAGAAGGAGAAGACCCATGAAGCGAATCGCATTGCTGCTGTGCAGCGTGAGCTGGCTGACCGCTTGTCAGACCGTGCCGACCGTCCAAGTGACGGAGGTGTGCCCCAGGCTGCCGGAGATCGAGATGCTGCCCCCAGCTGCACTGGAGCACAGCTTTTCCGATCGGATGGCGAGTTTCTTGCACGGGAAGCTGCCCGAGCCGACGAGCTACGACTACAGCTTGCCCAGTGCCAAGCTGCCTATGGCGAAGCCCTGAAAGGACAGAACCCATGAGTGTTGTACGCATCGAGTCTTTTGGTGGCGAGGCGCCATCCGTTTCTGGGCAAGCCTTGCCTGGCGACCTGGCCCAGCGCAACGTGAACCTGTACGCAGGCATCCGCGAGTTCCGCCCGCTGATGGAGGACAAGGACACCGGGGTTTCCTCGGCGGGTGCCAAGACCATTTACCGGACCCAGCGCAAGGCGGGTGGCGGGTACAACAGCACGGACAACGAGTCCGCCAACTGGCGCGTGAGCACCAAGGAGTTGAGCTACGTCAAGGGCCAGGTGAACGATGACGCCAAGGAGCGCACCTACTTCACGACCAACGACGCTTCTGTCTTCCCGCAGGCGTTCGATTTGGAAAAGCCAACGCCCCGCCGCCTTGGGGTCCCGCCGCCTGGTGGGCTGATTGCCAACATCGTTGCCGGGGCGTCCTTTACGCTGGAGGAGACCGAGGGGGCCATCAAGGAGATTGCCAAGACGGTCGCTGCGGCGATTGAGGAGTGCATCATTGACCCGCGGGTGGATCAGCGGGGGGCGCGGTACAAGGACTACAGGCCATCCAACGGCGTACCGAAAGCCGCCACCCTGACGCCGCTTGCAGGCCCGTACTCGAACTATGGCATGGGGCCAACTGAGGAAATTGCCTCGGTGCTCCCTGAGCCGTACAACGAGATGCACTGGCTGCTGTATGCCGTTCGGCCATCCATTGAGCTGCGGTCCATCTTTGGGGAGCAGGGCATGGTGGATCTCGGGGTCATCGTCAGCAACATCCCTGCGGCCACCAATTCCAGCGTGACAAGCTACCAGGCGGCGGTGACCATCCACGCCCTGCCGTTCTGCTTGGTCCCGGACAAGCCCGACCCGGCCAACCCAGGAAAGCTGCTACTGGAATCCAAGCTGCGGGCAATCAAAAACCCCAAGGACGGCTCGCCGCTTTTTGATGACAAAGAAATCATCAGCATTCTGGAGGTGCTGGTGGATGGGTCGCGCGTGGACCGCTTTGCAAAGAACCTGCGCGAGGAGTTCGATCAGGTCGTCAAGGAGTTCTCGGAGGTGGTCTTCAACACCACGCAGGCCGACCTGAATGTTCCGCTCACCGACGTAGGGCCGGCGCCAGTGCGCCCTGTGGAGCCGACTCGGCCCGGTGTGTCTGAGTACCCCGGGAACGGGGACGAGATGGGGGACATGGACCCGCAGTGGGTCAAGTACTACGAGGATCTGAAGACATACAACGCCGCCCTCGCCAAATACAACACCGACAAACAGGCATACGACCAAAAGCTGATTGACCGAGGTCTGGATGCGGGCAAACTTGCAACCGCGCAGCAGGGCCTCGCCTCGCGCGTGAATGCGCTGCGCAACCGCGCCATCAGCCTGTCTCAGCAGATCGAGGCCCGGGTGTTGCGGGTGTACCAGGAGGAGATGCTCAACCTGGAAAACTTGGAGGCGTCTCTGGTCAACGGCTTTGGCGGGGCGCCTGCGCTGTTTGGCGGCGTGGATGACGACCGGGCCAAGGAGGCGCGTTTCTATGTGGCCACCCATGTGACTGACTGGGGCGAGGAGTCCGCGCCCAGCCCTGTGACAACGCTGCTGGAGCCCACCCAGTACGACACTGTGGAGGTGACTTTCCCGGCGCCGCCCGCTGATCGCTTCATTCAGAAGGTTCGCCTCTACCGCAGCAATGCGGGCACGACCAACGCGGCGTTTCAGTTTGTGGCGGAGTTGGATGCGCCTGCAGCCAATTTCGTGGACGGCCTCAAGGCCGCCGAGCTGGGGGAAGGCCTGGCAACCACGACCTGGGCGGAGCCGCCCGAGAGGCTGGTGGGCCTGGTGGGGATGCCCAACGGCATCATGGCTGGGTTCTTTGACAACACGGTTTGCTTTTGTGAGCCGTATGCACCCTACGCCTGGCCGGTGGAGTACCAGATCACGACTGAGCACCCCATCGTCGGCCTGGCAGCCTTTGGCCAGACGCTGTTTGTGGGGACCACGGGCTCCCCGTACTTTGTCAGCGGCTCAGACTCGGCCTCGATGTCGGCCCTGAAGATGGACTCCAACCAGTCATGCGTGTCGCGCCGTTCGATTGTGGCGGTGCAGGGTGGCGTGCTTTACGCCTCGCCCGACGGTCTGTGCCTGGCCGATGGCCGGGGCATTCAGGTGGTATCGCAGGGTCTGTTCACCCGGGAGGACTGGCAGGCGCTCAAGCCCGAGACGATCCTGGGTGCAGAGCACGAGGGCATCTACTTCATGAGTTACGAGGGCAATGGGGGTGGGGTGTTCTGCTTTGACCTGCCCAGCAAGAAGCTCACGCGACTGGCTGGAATCCTGCCGTCTGCGCTGTTTGTCGACCGGCTGAACGACGTGCTGTACTACGCCAGCACCACCGGGGCGCAGACGATTCGCAGGCTGTACGGTGGCACGACGCGGCGCACGGGGCTTTGGAAGTCCGGGCGCAACCCATTCCCGCAGCACGCCACCCTGGCCTGGGCGCAGGTGGAAGGTTTCCCAACGCCTCAAGACCCGGTGCTGATCCGCCTGTACGGCGACAACTATTTCATCGACTACCGGGGGGATGTGTACGAGGCGCAGACTGAGGTAACAGTCCGCCAGGTGAACGGGCAGACGGTCTCGCAGACTTCGGTGACTGGGTGGCGCCGGCGCCGAGACGGGGTGTTGTTTGTGCCAGGAACCCCCGAGCACACCGCCATCAACTACACGGTCAAGCTGACCGACAGCAAACCGGTGCGCCTGCCGTTTGGGCGCTGGCGCGACCATGAGATCGAAGTCGAGAGCCGTTCGCGCGTGACCCGTGTGACATTGGCAGGTAGCCTTGAGGAGTTGAAAGCCGTATGAAAGACACCGGAAAAGCACGCCTACCAGGGCTGGTATCGCCCAAGGTTGACAACGCCGACCTGGCCCGCTGGGTCCAGGCGGTCTCTGAACGCCTTGAGGTGCGCGAGGGCTCGCGGGGTAACCCCTATGAGCGTGCGGTGACCGTGCGCGACCTGACCGAGGGCGGCATTGCTGTCATGGGTGGGGGTGGGCGCATCGCTGCGGGCGGTCCTGGCGGCGGGGCCTATGCCGGCTACACCAACCAAAACCCGGACTACGAGAAGTTCTGGGAGGAGCTGAAAAACTCCAGCCTGTACCGCGAGCTGATGAAGCGCATCGACGACCCCACGCGGTTTGACGACCTGGCTGACGAGATCAAGGCGGTTCTGCTGCGCGACATTGCTGAGGAAGCGCGCCTGCGCGGAGCAGACATCCGCCGCCTTGACACCAAGATCCAGTCGGAGAGCCGAGCATTGGCCATGTCTGTGCTGGAAGTTACCGCCGCCGTGCAGGACGCTGCCGCTGGGGTGCGGCAAACCCAGCTGGCCCAGGCAAGCGCTACCCAGGCAATCGCCGGGCAAATCACCCAGGTGCAGTCCAAGCTCGATGACAAGGTTGCCACGGTAGAGCAGACGCTCAAGACCACGGTGGATGACGTGGACGGCATCAAGGCGGAATACTTTGTCAAAGTGGGTGCGGGCGGTGCCTTTGGAGGGTTTGGGCTTTCGGCGGTTTCTACGGCGGACCCAAGCAATCCGGCCTACAAGCCGACCTACTCGCAGTTCCTGGTTGCTGCAGACAAGTTTGCCATCGTTTCCCCGGATGGCAGTACAAACCCCTTTGGAATCGACCCCTCCGGCATCTACCTCAATGGCCAGGTGCGCATCAATGCCAACGGGCAACAACTTGCCGATCTGACCAACGAGTTCTACCTCACCGCCTCGGGGCAGGTGTTCAACCAAAACCCCAACACCAGCGCACTGTCGCCGTCCAGCATCACGGTCACTGCCAACCTCAAGGGGGCGATTGCGGGCAAGGTGGCGACCTTCAGCTCCACACCCTCCGGGTTGGTGACTGCCAATGGCAATACGGCCACGGTAGCGTCTTCGGCCTTTGCGACCAACACCAGCGTCAAGGTAACCGCCTCGCTGTCGCATAACGGCGTGACCTACACGGACGAGTTCACGCTTTACAAGGTGGTGGACGGCGCTGATGCGCTGGTGGGCTTCCTGACCAACGAGAGCCACGCGCTTGCGGCCGATTCGGCTGGCCTGGTGTCGAGCTACACCGGGGCATCGGGCAAGTTTGTGGTGTTCAAGGGCGGGGCCGAGCAGATCTCTGGGGTCAGCTACTCCGTAGTTCCGGGGTCGGCGTTGACAGCGACGATAGGAGCGTCCGGCCAGTTCGCCGTGTCGGGAGGGCTGACGGCCGATGTGGCTACGGTCACTTTCCGCGCGACGGTGGGCGGGCAAGCCATCGACAAGGTGTTCACCCTGGCCCGGCAAAAGGCGGGCGCGGCCGGGAACTACACGGACTACATCTTTATTCGCAGCACGTCTGCTCCAGGAACCCCTGTGGGCGCAACACCCTCTGGTTGGTCTGACACCCCACCTCCAGGTACAGACCCGCTGTATATGTCCCAGGCGATGAAAAAAGCGAATGGCACCCTGGTCGGCTCCTGGTCCACCCCTGTGCGCCTGGATGGTAAACCAGGCACCGACGGTAAGTACACGGTGTACCAGTACACCACCGGGACCGAGACATCTGCCACCGGAAATTGGGGCAGTACCCCGCCGACGCTCTCGGCTGGGCAATACATGTGGATGCGTGCCGGAACGGTGACACCTCCAAGCCCAGACACCGCGTGGGGCACCCCCTATCGCATCTCCGGAGAGAAGGGTCAAGATGGGCCGCGCGGGTCGCTGACGGGGTATGGCGGCGCATCTAACGGCTTGTGGCTAAATGGTTTTGACTGGAACAGTGCCGCGACGGTCAACGGCAGGCAGGCTGCGGGCGTGGTTGCGCTCATGCTTGGCTTGGACCTAGGCGCGTACTACAACCTGACAAGCCACTTGCGTATTGGCGACACCGTTACGCTGGTGAGTCAGGACCAAACCAGGGCCGAAACGCGCTATTGGTCGGGTACAGGGTGGCTGAAGCCAGGCGTCACCATCGACGGCAACTTGCTGGTCAAAGGGACGGTGAGCGCAGACAAGATCAACACGGACCAGCTTTTTGCCAGTCAAGCACTGATCAATAAAATCCAGACAACTGAGCTCAACGCTAGCAAGATCACATCAGGAACGATCTCGGCAGATCGTATCGGCGCCATCACGATTAGCGCCAGTCAGATCACCTCCGGGGCTCTTTCGGTGGATCGCATCGGGTCTGGGGTAAACACGGCAAACGCAGGTTTTAGCTTTGGCTTTGGGGCTGGAAGCCAGGTTGGCAACTTTAACGGCGCGGGTTTTTTTAAGTCCAACACGACCGCGACATTTGGGCTGGCGGCTGTTAATTCGGCGGGCGGGGTTGCATTGGCAGCAGTGGTGCCGACCTATGGATCAGCAGCTGAGTTCAACTCAGGGGATGTGACGGGCGGAGGGGCTTGGCAAACGTCAGCAAAGCTGTGCTCCACGGACCACCGATATGGGACACGGGTGGCTGGATCATTCGCCCAAGGCGGACGGTATGCTGCCTTTGGACTGTCGGATATGGCTGCGAAGTTCATCGGATCGGACGGCCGTGAGGTCCACATCCTCACAGGCGCCCACGCAATGGACATCTCTGGCCCCGTCCGCATCAGCAATGCACTGAGCGTTAGCTCGTTGACCGTCAATGGGGTGGCTGTGACCGGAGGCTCCAACGTCAACAACGTCGCCATCCAGCCCACGACCGTTACTGCCTCCGGTGGAATAACAACCTACGGGAATAACGGCACGACCACGCTTGGGTCTGGCTCGCACGTCGGATTCCCTCTTGGCCTTAACACCACACTTTCCGCATATATTAAGCAGCACCTGGGCGTCGATGGCAACGTGCTTATTAATGGCGCCCTCCAGGTCAAAGGTAAAACACTTGCGTTTACCGGAGCCCACCCCGGCGTACTTGACAGAGCTGACAAGATTGCCGTTGGCGACATCTTGGTTGACAGCCAAGTCGTATCGAAGCTCGACATATCCAACACCGTAACACTCGTCCGCCCGTCATCCGCAAAGAACCAGAAAGGCGTCATTGGCGTTTATTCTGGCGAGAACACCACCATGCCCGCCGCGCTAACGGCCGACGCAAGCATCGGCGGCGCCCCTGCCCCAAAGTTTGCCAGCCTCTTGGCAACCCACAAGATTGTTGACATCAACGCCGTCGGCGAAGGCCAGATCAACGTCTGCGGCGAGAACGGCGACCTGGAGATCGGTGACCTGATCGTGTCCAGCTCGACGCAGGGCAAAGGGATGCGCCAAATGAAGGATGGCCAAGTCGATGACCTGGTGCGCAGCTACACCGTGGCCAAGTGCCGGGAGAAGGTGACTTTCACCAGCCCGACCGAGGTGAAGATGGTGGCGTGTATCTACCTGTGCGGCTGACCCTAGCGTAAAATCGGCGGACGCAACAAAGGCCGGGTGTTCCGGTCATTCAAACAAGCGGCGAGCCATTGATGCTGCCGCATGTCCAAACGAACCGCCCATGAGGCGGTTTTTTCATTTCAGCACTGAGCCTCCCGTGGAAACACCGGAGGCTTTTTTGCGTCTGCTGCATGGCACTTCACACCTTTGACTATGACCTGGGCCGGGTTCTCCCGTTTGCCCAGGGGCTGATACACGGCCTGCACACGGCGGACGACATGCGCGCAATTGGACTGCGCCGGGATGGCGAGCTGGTGGCGGCTGCGGTGTATGAGGGCTTCAATGGCCAAAACATGTGGGCTCACCTGTGCGGCCTCCCTGGCGCCCGCTGGATGACCCGGGATTTTCTTCGGGCTGGCTTCGGCTACCCCTTCCTTGTGTGTGGCGTCAAGCGCTTGAGCGGCTACGTCAATGCCAGCAACCACGAGGCAAGACGACTTAACGAGCACTTTGGCTACCGGGTGGAGGCAACCCTGGCCGGCGCCGCCCCCGACGGTGGCGATGTGCTGATCTATGTGATGCGGCGAGAGGACTGCAGATATGTCTAAAGCATTTTTCGAGATGGCCCCCGTGGGGGCTTTTGAGCCCCGCCCGGGTGGTGGGATGCGCCTGCATGGGGGTAAGGGTAGCTCTGCGCCGCCGCCTGATCCGGAGCTGGTCAAGGCTCACATCAAGTCGCTTGGCATTCAGGACAAGGCGATTGAGGAGGTTCTGGCCAACGCGAAGATGATGCAGCCCTATCAGATCCGTCAGATCGAAAAGGGTATCGAGCTTCAAGACCGCCTAGCACCCATTCAGGAGGAGCAGCTGCGGTTTGGCCTGAAGTCGGCCAATACCGCTTACGAACAGGCTCAAGAGGACCGCCAGTGGGCGCTGCAAAAGCGCGGACAGCTGGATCGCGCGCAGGGTGCTCTGCTGGATGAAGCAGAAACATTTGACGAAGGCCAGCGCCGCGACAAGCTGTTTGGCCAAGCGGTTGGAGACATTACACAGGCGTTTGACCAGTCTGAAGCGCAAGGACTTCGTTCCATGGCCCGCATGGGGGTAAACCCTAATGACGGGAAGATGGCCGCGATGGTCAACCAGAACAACCTGCAGGAAGCGCTGGCCAAGACGGCCGCAGGAAGCAAGGCGTCTGAATCCGCCCGGGCCGAGGGCCTACAGCTCAAGAGCAACGCTGCCAACATGCTGTCGGGCTATCCAAGCATGGGGATGCAGGCATCCAGCAACGGCGCAGGCTTCGGCGGCATGGGCCTGACCATTGCCAACAACGGCCTGGCAGGCGCCGGCAACGCCATGAATTTCATGAACGCCGGTCTGGCGGGGATGAACTCGGGCTTCGGTGCGGTGGGACAGATGGCAGGACAGATGGGTAGCAGCGCGACCAATATGTTTGGCGCCCAGGCCAACTACAAGAACAGCCAGGACCAGATTGCAGCATCGAGCGATCCGTTTGCTGCATTGCTTGGCGCAGGCGCCACGCTGGGCGCCGCCTGGATTGGCAAAAAGTAACAAGGGGTACGCATGAGCTTTGCACGGAATTTCGCCATGGGCCAGCAGATTGCCCAGACCGCCATGGACGCTTTTGACCAGGCCCGCCTTGGCAAGATCATGTCCGAGACCAAGGACGCCAAGGTTCAAGAGCTTGCGCCGGTTGAGGATGTGGAGGCTGTGCCGGTCGAGCAGATTCAGAACCAGCAACAACCGAAGGCCGACCTTTCTGCGCCTTTTGCGAGCCCTGACGCACCCGCGATCCCAGACCAAGTAGTCATTGAGCCCAAGCGCACGCAGGTGAGCCCTAAGCAGTATCAGCTGTTGGGCAAGACCTATGACCAGCCCCTGACCGACGATCAGGTGAAGGCTGCCCGCACGGACAGCCTGAAAGGCCGCATTTCCGAACTGTTCAACCCCGTGCGCGGGCTCAAGCAGATGCGCGAGCTAGAGTTGCAGGACCAGGAGGACTTCAAGTTTGGGCTGATGAAGACAGAGGCGGCACACAAGGCCGAGGAGCGCAAGAAGCAGGAAAACATTAAACAGGCTGGCGTCAAGGCCCTGAAGGAATCGGACTTTGGCCAGGTGAACGCGGCGTACTCGCAGGATCTGTCCGCGTGGCAGGAGGAAAACGCGAAGCGCCAAGCCCAGATTGAGGCTGGCACACCCGAGGCGGACCTGCCTCCCGTGCGCGCAAAGCCGGTCATGCCCGTTATTTCGCCGGCCAGGATGATCGCCAGCAATTTGGCCATCATGAATGCGCAGGTGGCTGCAGGCGCTGATTTTGACCCAAAGACGTTCGCAAGCCACGCCGAGGCATACCAGAAGTTGCAAGAACAAGGCTGGGGTCGCGCGCTGAGTGCAATCGCACAAGGCGCCACCATTGACGATGTGGCGAAACTGGTGGCTCAAAACGGAAAGCCTGGATTTGACCCCAAAAACGTGGTTGCCGATGTGACGAAAACAGATGAGAACGGTATCAAAAACCGTGTCATCACCTACTTCGATCCCGTGCAAAAGCGCAACATCACCATTGACACAGCCGTAGAGCAAGCAGCCATTGGCGAGATCGACAAGCAGATGGACAAGCTCCTAAAGTTGTCGCAGATCAATTACCACAACAGCGGGACCGGGCTACGCAAGGCCCAAACTGACGCGCAGGTGGCCAACGTGGATGCAATCAAGGCACTTGCGGGTCAACGAGAGGCGGCAGCCAGGGTGTCTGATGCGCGGGCGGACGGCACTTTGCCTGGCGGGACGGGCAAGGGCAAGGCTCCAAAAGCAGACTTCGACAAGGTGGTTGACTACTTCGACAAGTTCAGCCCCAAGGATCAGCCAACCCAGCGCGCCGAGGGGTTGAACATCGCGCGGCAGGCAATGGCGCTGAACCCTGGCGCTGCCCCCGAGGAGATTGCCTACGCCGCCCAGGCCGCAGTCACCGAAGGCGACGCCTCCCCCAGCATTGCCCGCAAGTTGGACTTCAACACCGGGCAAGTCGTGGCGGTTTTCACGGACCCGCGCACTGGAAACAAGGTCAAGCTGCACCAAGCCAAACCCACGCCAGAGATGGCGCCAGCCCTGAAGGCGGAAGTCCAGTCCTATCTGGCGGAGCAGGAAAAGCTAGGCCGGGAGTCTGGCAGCGAAATCAGCTGGGCCGACGTGCTCAAGAAAGCCGCAGCCAATCCGCAGGACAAGTATTTGCTGGAACAGGTTGTTGCCAACACGATTGGCACAGCCTTCCAAACCGCCCAGCCAAAGATCATGCAGCTGTATCAGCAGCAAGCAGAACGCCTGCGCGCCATGGGTCAGCCTGTACCGCCACCTCCAACCCGTGAGCAGATTCTGGAAAAGCTGCGCAGCGAGCACCGAAGCCCGCAGGGCATGGCGGCAATCAACAACCGCCTGAACCTGATTCGTACCTACGGACTGAAGTGAGCCCAAGACATGAGCAATTCCTTTCTCGACTCACTGAGCTTTGACCTTGACGGCAACGTTTCCCAGGTACCGGGGGCCAGCAAGCCAGCTGTCATGCCGGCCTTTGACATGCCCGAAGACGAGCCTGGTATAGCGCGTGCTGCCGATGGTGGAAGCCGGCTGTTTGACCGCGGCGTCATCTGGCAAGAGTCTCGCGGCCGTCAATTTGACAGCAATGGCAACCCCCTGACCAGCAAAGCCGGTGCAATCGGCATTGCACAGGTGATGCCAGGCACCGCACCAGAGGCGGCTCGCCTGGCTGGTCTGCCATGGGATGAAAAGCGCTACCGCACAGACCCGGACTACAACGCCTCACTTGGTCGCGCCTACTTTAATAAGCAGCTTTCCACTTTTGGCGACGAAGGCATGGCCTTGGCTGCCTACAACGCTGGACCGGGCCGCGTGCAAAGCGCATTGCGCAAAGCAAGCCAAGACGGGAATCCGGGCGCATGGCTTTCCTACCTGCCAGCTGAGACCCGGGACTATGTGCCCAAGATCATGGGCAAGGTGTATGGCGCAGGGTCTGAGGTAGGCGGCGGGCAGGCCAAGCCCCAGCCGCGGCCACAGCCTGCCAGTGCCAGCTTCCTGGATCGCTTCTCGACCGACGACATTCTCAATATGTCGCTCAATAGCTCGGATGGCATGGTGGAGTCTTCCTTGACGCCACCCAAGGAGCGCACATGGGGCGAAGCCGTCATGGACCCGGTGATTGGTGCTGCGACGGGTATTTACACTGGCGTCAAGTCTATTTCAGACGCATTTGGCGCAGACAATCCGGTATCCGAGTTCTCTGGCGGTGTCATCAAAGCCCTGCAGGGCGCCCAGTCGCAAGCCCGACAGGTGGAGCGACAGAACCGTCAGGCCAAGATCCAGGAGGCCGAGGATTCTGGCAACACCTGGGATGAAATTGTCGCCAACGTAGGCGCCTTTGCTGACGCCCCGCTGGAAACAACCCTGAACGCCCTTGGTTCTAGCGCTCCCACGCTGCTGGCATCCGTGATCCCCGGCATTGGCCAGGTCAACGCGGCCCGATTCATCATGCAGGGTGCCATCGGCGCGGCCCAAGGTGCCGGCGCAGTCAAGGGCTCCATCTACGAGAAGGTGCAGGAGCGGCTGGAAAAAGATGGCATGAGCAAGAGCGAGGCCGCCAAGGTGGCTGCCGGCGCCCAGGCCTACGACAGCCAAAACGCTGGTCAGATCGCACTTGGCGCATTGCTTGGTGCTGTCGCTGGCACGAGCGGCATTGAAAACACCGTCGGCAAGCTGGCCAGCCGCCGCGCAGGTGGTGAAGTCGTAGAGCAAGCCAGCCGCGATGTTCTTGCCCGTACCGGAATTGGCATTCTCAAGGAGTCGCCAATCGAGGGCTTCCAGGGTGGCCAAGAGCGAGTCGCATCGAACATTGCGCTGCAAAACCTTGGTTACAACGAGCCTACCTTCAAGGGCGCCATTGGTCAGGGTTTTGGCGAGGCTGTAGCCAGCGCCGGCCCTGGTGCAATCGGCGGTTACTTTGACAAGCCTGCAGCACCGGCAACACCAGCACCCAATGGTCCTCTGACCCGCGCTCTGAACGCAGGCGCCCCAGTTGCGCAGCCGGCTCCACAGGCCCCCACCGAGGCAGCGCCCGCAGCAGCAACACCCCCAGCGCCACCCGCAGCGCCGCCAGTAGCCCCGCCCGACCTGAGCAGCCCAGTCTCAGACCTTGGCCAGGAGGAAATCGACCCCGAGATGGCCGCCATGGCCGATACGGACCTGGATGCGCTGATCGCCGGCATTGAATCCAAGGAAGAGGTCGCAGTCTCTGACGATGACTGGGTGCGCTACTACCTGGCCAAGGAGGAAATCAAGCGCCGCAAGACCCCGCAAGCCACTGCAGCCGTGACACCGACGCAGGAGGCGGCCCCGCAGGCGCCCGAATCCCCTGCAGAGCAGACAGCCGAGGCAGCCCCAGAGCCAGCCGGCACCTACATGCCCGGCGCAGAGATCAACGCCAAGCGCCCCAAAGAGCAACCCAAGGTGGTGCTCCAGAACCGTGACCGTTCTGGCGCCGCCAGTGTGCAGCAGATGAGTGGCATCGCCTCCAACCCGGACTTTCTGCGGATTGGCCCGTCGACCGAGATGACCACGGGCGCCCCGGTGGTGTTTGGCGACCTTCCAGCCACCGCCGTCAAAGGCCGACCCGAAACGGTGGTGGACGGCAAGGGCGACCGCATCCAGGCTCAGTATGTGGTGGTGGATGCCCGCGACCTGATTGCCTCGAACAACGCGGACGGCACCCCGGTGGAGTCCTACGTCAACGGCTTACCCGGAAAACTGCGTGCCGTCGCTGGCAACGGCCGCACGGCAGGCATCCAGAAGGCCTACCAGCAAGGCACCGCCGAGAAATACCGCCAGGACCTGATCGAGCAAGCCCAGACCATGGGCCTGGACGCCGCCGCCATTGAGGCCATGCAGCAGCCAGTGCTGGTGCGCGTGATGGATGCGGCCGATGTGCGCGACGACATGGGCGACCGCACCAACATCACCGGCACCCAGCGCCTTTCCCCGGTAGAGCAGGCCGCCAACGATGCGCGCCGGCTGAATCTGGCCGACCTGAGCTTTGACGAAAACGGCAATCCCACCCAGGAAACACTGCGCCGCTTCATCAACACCATGCCGGATGCCGAAAAGGGCGACCTGATCGCCGGCAAGGAAGGGACGCCCACCCGCCAGGCCGCAGAGCGCCTGATGGCCGCCACCTTCAAACAGGCCTACGACTCGGATGAGTTGGTGGAGCTGTACGCCCAGGCCCCGGAGCCCGAGGCCCGCGCCATCCTGAACGCGGCCGCCGAAGCTGCGGGGGCTTTGTCCGCCCTCAAGGAGATGAACCCTGACTTTGATGTGCGCGAGGCTGTGGCCGGTGCCGTCAAGATGGCCGTCAACGCCTCCCGCCAGCAAAAGCCGCTGGCCGAGTTTGCCCAGAACGCCGACCTGGACACCGACCCGGACGCCTTCGCCGTGGCCCGCTTCCTTGGGAAGTACGCCAACAAGCCCCGCCAGATGGCCAACGGCCTGCGCGAGTGGGCCAGGGACGTGCTGGGCCAGGCCGAGATTGACCGGACCAACCAAAGCCAGGGTGGGTTGTTTGGTGCGCAGCCCACGCTGACCCGCGACCAGCTCTTTGCCCGTCTTGGCAACATCGACCCCAACGACCAGGCCACCATCCAGGCGCGCGAAGCGCTGGCCAAGCGCGACGCCGAGAAGGTCACAACCCAAGAGCAAGCCCCGACCGACGCCGCCCCTGAAGCCGTCCCAGAGGCGCCCGGCTTTGACTTGGAAGCACAAACCCCGGAACAGCTCCAGGCCCAAGCCGATGAGCGCGCCGCCGAGGAGAAACGCCAGCGCGATGCCGAGCAAGCCGCCGAAGCCAAAGCCCAGGCGGACGCCGAACTTGGCGACTTCACCCTGACAGGCAGCGACCGACCGGCAGATGCCAACCCAAACCAGGGCGATCTACTGGCTGCCGACCAGCCCCAACAGGGCGACGTTCTGAACAACGTCGGGCTGCCGTTCAAATTCCGCAAGGCCGCAGAGCAAGCTGCCAAGAATACGGGCGCTCAGGTGGTGCCCGTGCAGGGCGGCTTCGTGGTGCGGATGCCGCAGAACATGAGCGGTACGCCTTCGGCCACCATGGGAACGCGCACGGATGCCAAGGCTGGCCCAGGCTTCACCGCTGCCGATGTGGTGCGCCGCGACCCGATTGCCGGCCAGAAGATCAATGACGAGTGGACAGCGTTCGCCCCGCAGTCTGGCACGCTGGGCATCCCACGGGCTGAAATGCCACAGGTCAAGGCCCAAGACCGTGGCGCCATGGTCAACTTCCTGAAGGCGCGCGGCATCGACAGTTCCAAAGAGCAGCTGCCACCGACCGCCCTCAAGCCCACCCAGGCCGAGTTTTCCCCCGCCAAGGTGCAGGAAGCTGCCGACCGCACAGACGGCGACCGCAGCATCATCGTGTCGGCGGACGGCCATGTGGTGGATGGCCATCACCAATGGCTGGCCCAGCGCCAGAAGGGCGAGCCGATCAACGTGATCCGCCTGGATCAGCCCATCACCCAGGTGCTGGGCGCGCTCAAGCAGATGCCGAGCGCGCAGCCGGGGCAAAAGCAGGATGTCGCCCTCACGAATGAGGGAGACAAGGATGGTGCCCTCACGAATGAGGGGACCATGCCCGAGTCTGATCCTCAGGTAGCCGGCGATGGGGCAGCACCTTCGGGAGATGCTGACGCCATTGCGGGTGCCATCCAACAATCCATTGCCGAGCGCAGCCTGGGTGCGAGCGAGAAATTCTATCGAGAACAAGTTGCAAAGCGGCTACTCAGCCAAGAGTCGGCCGATGCTGAAATGGCGAAGGCGCGTGATCGCTGGAGCAAATCCGAGCCCACCGAGCGCACCAAGATGCTCGCCAAGGCGATTGCCGAGAAAGACCCACGCCCACTGGTGGATGCCTGGGCCATGGATGGACGGGGAATCGCCGGGAGCGAGGGCAGTATTTCCGCCTTCGAGAAGTTTTCTGGCCTCAAGTTGAGCCGCCTGCCGTCCGCCGGCCGCGCGAAAGCGATCTTTGGCTGGGCAGGATGGTCTGACGAACAGGCATCCGCCTACATGGCGGATCGCAGCAAGGCAAAAGCCGATGCCGATGCCGCGTATGAGGCAAAGTACCAGGCAGAGGTTGATGCTCGCGTGAGTGACAGGGCGGGCAAAGAGTTGGTCCATGTCCGCGACACGGACACGAAGCTACCCATCAGGGAGTATGTTGACGGCCTGATTTCGCAAGGATTCAACCGGCTTACGACGGCGAAGAAGGGCGCGATCACCAAGACCTACCTTGCAGATGATGCAGGCCGTGGGTATGAACTCCCCCCAGGGTTGATGCGTGAGTACGCCCAGGCTGCACTGCGCAATGCGGACAGGGGTGCGAAAAAAGATCAAGCCACCCAGGCGGAAGAATCCAAGCCAAATCAGCCACAAGCCCAACAAACACGAGCGGCATCAGCTACCGAAACTGTAGCACCAGAGGTCGGCCCATTCGGCCCAATCCTGACCCAGTATTACCACGACGCCCAAGGCGCCATCAAGGCGCTGACCGCATTGCAGAACGGCGAGGCTGTAGCTGCGCTCTATCACCCCGACGTGGGCGATATTGATCTGGTATGGGGCAAAGAAGGAACGTCGAACAGCGATGGCCTTGGACTGGCCAAGCTGGTCAAATGGCACCCCGAGGTGCTTGGCGACCTACAGGGATTCTTGAACCGACTGCGCAAAGATGAGGCTACCTCCGGCCCCAACCGCATTCGACTGGTTGATGGTCAGGACAAGGCGGTTGTGAGATTGCAGTGGGACGGGAAGGCCAAAAATTGGCTTCTGACTGCATTTGAGAGTAATGCGCCCAAGGACTCCACTAGGACGGACACTGGAGCCGCTGACGTTAAGGATGACACAGCTAGCCTTAACCCTGAGCGCAACCAAAGTGTACCCCCGACTGACGCCGTAGCGCAACCCGTGACCCGCGCAGACGTAGCTGCCGCCGAACGCCTGGCCGCAGACATGATCCGCCAGAAGATTGACGGCATGAAAGCGGGCGAGGTGCAGCGGATTGCCGCCCGATTCTTGCCGACCATGGGCAAAAAGGCGCCTGTTGGTAAGGCCAAGATTGCCGACGCCATGACGGACGTGAGCGCGTTCAGCCTTCTAAACCCTGCCGCAGAGCTTGGCGTGGAGTTGTCCGAGTCGGTAAAGCACGCCTTGACGGCCGACAGGGAAGGGCGTGTGGTGGATGTTGCGCAGGATGATGGCGCCACCAAGAAAGCTGCAGAGGCGCAGACTGAGAACCCGACGAAAACAGGCGTGTTTTTTCACTCTGGCCTGAAGATTTACCCGGTCACTCTCAATGTCGGCGGCGAGGTCAAATCCATGTGGGCAGTTCAAACCCTGAACAATGCCGAGCGTGAAGCGAATGGCGAGCGCCAACTTGGTGGCGACCCGGTGTCAGAAACCATTGACGGTGCCAAGCGGCTGGCCGAAGCGGTGGTCGCCTCAGCAAAGCAGCTTGAGGAGCACCGCGCCGCCATGGCTGCGATGAAGGCAGAGAGGGCCGCAGCCGAAGCTGCAAGAAAGGAAGCCAATCAAGGCAAAACGCTTTCTGAAATCAAGGCTCAAAAGTATCTGGATGCCCCCGTTGTGGATGGCGAAACCGGCGAGCGAATGACGCGCGCCGAGTGGGTTAAGCGCCGCATTGAGGCCGGTGATGCGTTGGATACATGGCTTGAGAACAAGATCAAGGACAAGTCCCGCCGCGAATGGGATCGCATGGACAACCAGGAGCAGGCGGCTCACGAGGCGAAGGTACGAGAGGGCGGCCAGGTATCCAAATACCGCATTGGCGAATACACCGTCACCAAGACCGAATACGACTACGCCCAAAAGCTGCTGGCCGATAAGCAGGCGGTTGCCGAACCAAACCCCCTTGAGCACACCCCCAAGCAATACGCCGATGCCTGGCTGCGCTGGTCGGCAGAAACCAACGGCTTGCCGCTGGCCGAGGTGCGCGAGATGCAGGGCGACGAGGCGGGCCTGAAGAACATCGAGCAGCGCTGGGTGGATGCGGTGGTGAACCAGGCCAAGAGCGGCCAGTCCCTGCCAGCCAAGACCCTGGACAAGCTGCTGGAGATTCGCCCGAACACCGTTCTGCCCGAGAGCGCCATCCCTGCAGGCTACCAGCGACCGGAAGCCCGCAAGCTGGAGAAAGCGCAGAAATCCGCCCCCGCCGAAAACGAGCTTGAGGCCATTTTCTCGGCCTTGGAAGCAGAGGACGGCCTGAAAAAACGCAGAGCCAAATCCGCCCTCAAGGAACGACCGGACGCGGAAGTCATCAACCAAGTCGAATCCCAGTTCTACGACATGCTCCTTTCCCTGATGGAACGCGGGGATCTTGAAGTGAATGGCCACAAAAAAATCCATGAGGACAACAAATCATGCCTGTGAAATCCCTGCTTGACCCCATTACCAAAAAGATGCTGCTGGATGCGGTGGCCTCTGAGTTGTATGCCTCGCACCTGTACCAGCACCTGGCCAATCAGATGCAGTTCGTTGGCCGTTTTGGTGCAGCCAAGTTCTTCCAGGCCGAGAGCCTGAACGAGCGCGCCCACTTTCAGAAGCTGGCGGATTACTTCGATGACCGTGGCGAGTGGGTGGCCATGCCATCCATTCCGAATTGCGACGAGGCGGCCAAAGACCTGCCCCAGGCCCTGCAAATCGCCTACGACACCGAGCTGCAGCTGGAGCGGGACTATGTGGGCTGGTACAAAGCCTGCCCCTGCGAAGTGACCCGCCAATTCCTGCTGGCCTTCCTGGAGGATCAGCGCAAGTCGGTGGGCGAATACAGCGACTTGCTCGCTGAAGTGGCTTTGGCCGGCGATGACCGTGCCGCTTTGATGTTGCTGGACAACAAGCTGGGGGCCTGATGAGCAAGTGCAAATACGTATTGACGCTGCCCAGCGGCGAGGTCATAACCAAATTCGGCAAAGCCGCCATGAAAGCCTATTTGGTGCAGGAGGGGATGGCGACATTCTTTCCGGATGGATTCAAGCCTCCCCAAGAAAAGCCGCAAGCACCCCAGGCAGACAGCAAAACCCCGCTGATTGATCGCCACACCGCCGTCATGGACGCAGTGCGCGAGGGCAAATCCACCCCCGAAACCTTCAAAGAGTCGTTCGAGGCAGTGGTTTCTGGCGCCGACGCCATCAAGGCCGAGCTGAACGGCAAGACCAAGGCTGAACTGCTAGCCGGTGGTGGTCCGTACTTTCAGGCAAGGTACAAAAGCGAATCCAAGCCCACAGTGATTGACGGCATCTACCGCGCCATGCTGGATGAGTACACCCTTGGTGAATCGTTCAGTTATGGCATGGGCTCGTATGAAAAAGCAGTGCGCCGCCTGGTAGAAGCTACCGACGCCGACAAGCTGACCCGCTTTGCCGAAGAACGCGCCGCCGCCATTCAAGAGGCCGCAGCCCGCCGCCAGGCTAAGGCCGCAGCGCTAGAGAACCCCCAGACCCTGAGCGACTACCGCGAGCTGCTGAACAGCAAGATCCGCAGCGGCATGACGCGCAGGGAGGCTTTCCTGACGCTGACCCCCGAGCAGCGGATTCAGTACGACACCCTGGAAGCCGAATCCACCCGCGAAGCCCGTGAGGCGCGCAAGCGTGCCGACGCCACCCGGGTGCAGACGGCTGGGCAGACAACCACCGGCCAAGTGATTGCCACCAAGCACACGAAGAACGGGTATGACCTGTTCGTGGTGCAACTTGCCGACCGCCTGAGCCCCGAGGACTACAAGAAAGTGCTGGCCAGCGCCAAGAAGATGGGCGGCTGGTACAGCTCCTTCCGGGGAAATGGAGCCATTCCGGGCTTCCAGTTCAAGGATCGCGCCAATGCTGACGCCTTCCTGCAGCTGGCCCAGGGCGATGCCAGCGCCGTGCAGGCCCAGGTGGAGCAGCGCCGTGACGCCTTCGAGGACGACCGTAGCCAAACCGTGGTGGAGCGCCTGTCTGCCATGGCAGACAAGCTCGAAGCCGCTGCCATCGAGGAGGAAAACCGCGACCGCAAGGCCAACACCGGCCGCCGCGCACGCTTTGCCCGCGCTGCCCTGGATGCCGCCGCTGCGGACAAGGCCCTGGCCAAGACCATGCGCAACATCGCCCAGGCCATTGGTGATGGCAGGGCCAAGTTCCTGGACCAAGTGCGCGCCAAGACCCAGGTGGACATGCTGAACCAGCTGGTTCGCACCGCCAAGGACAACGAACTGCGTGCCAAGTACCCCAGCTACGCCGACCAGGAAAAGCGCAAAGGGGAGCCGCCGACCGCCGAGACGGCAGATTTTGCCGAGTTCCCGACCTATGGCGCATTCCGTTCGGACCTGGCCACGCTGGGCCGCCAGCTGCTGGAGGTGGACGGCACCAAGAAGCTGGGCCAGAGCCTGATGTCGGTGGCCGATGACGTGACCGACGCCTATCTGGAGTTCGCCAAGGCGAATCTGTCGCTGGTTTCGCAGTTCACCCGTGGCGATGCCCTGGCAGACTTTGCCAACCGCGAAGCGGCAGAGCGCGCCATTCGCAAGAGTAGCCTGTCTGGCAAGGCCATCGTGCTGCCAATCAAGCGCGGGCAAAACCGGATTGTCATGAGCCCCAGCGAGGCAATCAATCGCGGCATCTGGCAGGGTGACGGCGACAAGCGCATCATGCTGACGGCCGAATTTGGTGCCGAACTGGTCGAGGCCATTGGCCGGCGTGGCAACAAGCAGAACAAACTGACGGTGCCATGGCAGTTCCAGAACGCCTACGACCGCCGCAAGGCCCTGTCCCGCCTGGGGATTGAGACCCCCAGCGAGTTCCGCTCTGCGCTGCGCGAGTTCATTGGTCTGAAAGAGCAAGCCACCCAGAACAAGGTGCGCGAGCTGGAGCTGCAAATGGTGGGGCGCAAGGCCGATGGTCTGGATTTCTTCCCGACCGCCGCCGAGATTGCCGACCAGATGATCGAGGCGGCCGACCTGACGCCCGACATGGCTGTGCTGGAACCCAGCGCCGGCATGGGCCACTTGGCTGACCGAATCCGCGCTGCCGGCGCAGAGCCTGACGTGATCGAGATTTCGCCCGACCGCCGCGAGCTGCTAGAGGAAAAGGGCTACCACCTGGCCGACGTGGACGATTTCCTGGGCCTGAAGCCGCGCGAGACCTTCACCTATGGCGACGTTTTCCGCGCGCCGGATGGCACTGAGGGCATCCTTCGGGGCTCGAACCAGAACCGCGTGCGGCTGGTGGACGAGGAGGGGAACCAACTTGGCTTCTACTACCGCGACGAACTGACCGGTGTGCGCCATCGTGGCACTGGTAGCGGCTACGACCGGATCATCATGAATCCGCCGTTCAGCAACCGCCGCGACGCCCAGCACGTTCGCCACGCCTATGACCTGCTCAAGCCCGGTGGCCGCATCGTCGCCATCATGGGGGAGGGTGTCTTTTTCGGCAACGACCAGAAGGCCCAGGACTTCCGCGACTGGCTGGAATCGGTGGGCGGCACGTCCGAAAAGCTGCCCGAAGGCAGTTTCATGGACCCTAGCCTGCCAGTGACCACCGGGGTGAACGCCCGCATGGTCATCATCGACAAGCCGGATGTGGCACCCGGGGAGGCAGCCATCGAGGGTGGTGACATCGCCTTCAGCCGCCGCATGGACGAAAGCCCGCTGGCCCAAGAAGTCCGCGAAGCCGCTGCCGCCCTGGATGCAGCCAACGAAATGGGCGACGCCATGAACGAGGCGAACCCGGACACCATCACCCTGGAAGACTTCATGGCTGCGGGTGAGGCGCGCATGAACGCGGAAAAGGCGATGGTCGAGGCTTTGGCCAAGGCGTCTGACGATGGTTTTGCCGTGGAAGGCCTGACCGCAGATGGCCGGATGCTGATCGTTACCCCATCGGCCAGCGAGCAGGGCCGGTGGCAACTGACGCGCTTTGGCAAGGATGGCGAGCCGTGGAGCGATACCCGCTTCAACACCAAGGAAATGGCGCTGAAGTACCTGGTCGAGGAGGCCATGCCCAGCAGCCTGCGCCATGTGGATGCTGCTTTCAGCCGTGGCGCAGCAGGCGCCAATGCTGGCGTAAACTGGGTGGAATCTGCAGATCAGTCTGCTGCCACGATTGTTGCCAATGCCATCCGAGCCGACAACCAAAACAAGCCTGGAACCTACGCCTACACCATCGTCGAGCCAGCCCGAGGACGACTGGGTGCCGGCTTCGGTAATAGCGGATCGGCTAGGGCACAAAATCTCACTGACGCCTTATCTCGCCAGGCACGAGAGTTCGGGGCCACCTTCGGAAGACGAGTTGTATTTGTCCGCCCTGATCGAGGATCACCTTCGTTCTTCAACGGGTTCATTCTCGCCAAATCCGACCCCAACACCATCTACGTCAACATTGACGCAAACGTCAACCTCATGTCCATCCTTGGGCACGAGTTCTACGAAGGGCTTTTGGTCCAGAATCCGAAACTTCATAACTGGTTCGTGAATGAGTCCCTGCGCCACATGAAGGATGGCGCACTTGCCGCGTATGTGGACAAGATAAAACGCTCAGGAGACAAACAGAGCGACGCAGGCCGCCTGAAGGAGCTGCTGGCAGACTTCACGGGCGATGCCTTGGCAGACCCTGAGTTCCGCCGCAGCCTGGAGCAGGCCGACCAAAACAAATTCCGCCAGCTGATTCGCGCTTTCCGCAACTTCCTGATTCAGACCCTGAGCAAGATGCGCGCCCGCGTGACTGGTTCCGGCCTGACCGGCGACAAGACGCTGGGCTCTGAGCAGTATTTCAAGGACGTGCAAGCCCTGCGTGATGTTCTGCGCAAGGTTATCCAGCAGTCCAATTCGGGCGGCAATCTGAAGACCTACCTGGAAAACGGCGGGGTGATGTTCAGCCGGTCGGGCGACCAGACCCAGACCGAGAACTTCAAGCGCTGGTACGGTGAATGGCAGAATGCTGCGAATGCTGACACCCAAAGTCCCATTCGAGGAGCTGATGCCGGAGCTGGCGGAGGGCTTCAAGGAGATCGTGATAACCCCGCAAATCCGGGAGGAGCTGCGGATGTCAACGCCGTACAGCGACCGCAGAACGTGGATACGGATTCTGCGAGCGGATATACAGTGGGGCAGGCATACTTTTCAGGGGCCTCCGGGCCTACGGGAGCGGATGGAGCGCCTCTACGCCTATATCACGGCACGCGCGACGACATCACCGTCTTCGACATCAACCACCCCCGGCGCAAAGACTTTGGTTGGCTAGGCGATGGCGTTTACCTGACTGATGACCCATGGGAGGGCGGCTACTACTCGCAAGCAAAACGTGGGCCAAATGGTCCCAACGTCATGCCGCTCTACGCAAATGTCCGCAATCCATACCAGGCGACCGAGGTTGAGAAGGAAAGACTGAAGACCGCCAGCAAAGATGCTGTGCGCGCTTTCACGGCCCGGGTAAAGGCCATGGGGCATGATGGCGTCGTCCTGGAGAAGGAAGATGGCGTCATTGAGTTGGTCGCCTTCGAGCCGACACAGGTGAAATCCGCCATTGGCAACAACGGTGACTTTGACCCGGCAAACCCTGACATTCGCTTCAGCCGCAAAGCCCCTGACGACACCACCCCCCAACCCTGGCAAGCCCCCAGCCTGGAAGATGCTTCCCACAAGTTTGCATGGGACAACATGACCTATGCCTTGCAGGACAAGCTGATCGACACCAAGCGGGTTGTTCAGGCCATCCAGCAAGCAGGCGGGGAGCTGAAAGACCAGACCGATGTTTACCTACAAGAGGAGCTGTACCACGCCCGCGTCAGCCACAAGTCGCAGGAGTTCGTTCAGAAAGAACTGACCCCCATGGTGCAGGCCCTGGCCAGCAAAGGCATCGAACTTGCTGACTTTGAGCGCTACCTGCACGCCCGTCATGCGCCCGAGGCCAACCGGGTGATGAAAGAGCGCAACCCGAACGAGGCCGAGATCGAGGCCAAGAAGAAGGTGGTCTATGCCCAGCTTCAGGCTTTGGGCAGCATGCTCAAGGACGAAGGCGCGCCCGCCAAAGAAAAGGCCCGGGTGCAGCGCCTGTTCAACCAGATGGCCGGCAAGCTGGAGCTACTGGCCCAGGTCAAGCCCTGGCAGGGCAGTGAGGAAGACCGCCAAAAGCTGTCTGGCATGTCCGACGACGAGGCCCGCGCCGTCATGGCCGCCCTGTCGCCAGAGCAGGCGCGCGACATGGCCGAAGTCGCCGCCATGTTCGATTCCATCGTCAAGAAGAACCGCCAGGAGATGGTGGACTACGAACTTGAGGACCAGGACACGGTGGACGGCTGGGGCCAGATGTTCGAGTTCTATGTGCCGCTGATGCGCGAAGACGAAGGAAACTCCCAGGGGACAGGGCAGGGCTTCAACATCAAGGGCCGGGAAACCAAGAGCCGCACCGGCTCCACACGCAAGGTGGTGGACATCGTGGCTAACCTGGCCATGCAGCGCGAGCGCCTGATTGTGCGTGGCGAGAAGAACCGCGTTTCTCAAGCGCTGGTGGGCCTGGCTTCAGCCAACCCCAATCCGGACTTCTGGCAGGTGGGCGCCCCGGACATGGAGCGTAAATACGATCCGCGCACCAACTCCGTCAAGCTGGTTGCCAATCCTAACTACAAGAACCTGCCCAATGTGGTGACAGCCAAGCTGCGGGGTGCAGACGGCAAGGTCAGCGAGGTGGCCGTGGTCTTCAACGAGGAAGATAACCGCGCCAAGCGCATGGCCGAGAGCCTGAAGAACCTGGACGGGCAGACGCTGGAGGGGCTGTGGGAAAAATCAGCCACCATCACGCGCTACCTGGCTGCCATGAGCACCCAATACAACCCGGTTTTTGGTGTGATCAACCTGGCGCGAGACCTGCAAGGCGCAGCGGTCAACCTTGCTGGCACGCCGCTGGCGGACAAGAAGGGCAAGATTGCTTGGCAAGCCAAGAATGCGCTGCTGGACATCTATCGCGCTGCACGGGCCGACCGCAAAAACGAAGCGCACTCGGGCGAATGGACCCAATGGTGGGATATGTTCCAGGAGGATGGTGGCCCTACTGGCTACCGCGACATCTTCAAGGACAGCAACGAGCGCACTAAGGCCATCACCAAGACCATGAGCCCTGACGCTTGGATGGAGTCAGCATTCGGCAAAGTGGCTACGGCAGGTGGCTTGCTCAAAAACCCGGCAGCAGCAGTTGCAAAAAAGGGCGGCTGGATGTTCGACTTGTTGAGCGACTACAACCTTGCCATGGAAAACGCTATCCGGGTTTCGACCTACCGTGCCGCGATTGAAAGCGGTATGACCCGTGAGCGCGCAGCAAGCCTCGCCAAAAACATCACCGTCAACTTCAACCGCAAGGGGCAGATGGCATTGAAGGCCGGCGCCCTATATGCCTTTTTCAATGCGGCCGTGCAGGGAAATGCCCGCCTTGCCCAGACATTGTTCACGATGGACCCCGGCAAACCCAAAACCATTCGCCTGAGCCCGCTGGGAAAGAAGGTTGTCGCTGGCGGTGTTCTGCTGGGAGCCCTGCAGGCGGTGGTCATGGCGGTGGCTGGGTTTGAGGACGAGAACCCACCCGACTTCGTGCGTGAGCGCAACTTCATCCTACCTACCGGCTGGGGGCGATTCTTGACGAGTCCAATGCCTCTGGGTCTGCACATCCTCCCTGGCATTGGCAGACACTTGACGGAGTTCGCCTTGTCTGGTGGCAAAGAGCCGCAGAAGCGGGCCATCGACATGTTTGCCATGATCTTTGACAGCGTCTATCCCTTTGGCAGCGCTGGCTGGAGTCTGCAGACGCTGTCCCCAACGCTCTTCGACCCCATCATTGCATTGGCTGAAAACAAGGACTACGCTGGACGCCCCATCGCCCGAGAAAGCATAGACCCGAACGTGCCAGGGCACGAACTAACCCGTACCACGGCAACGTGGCCGAGCATGGCGATTGCCGAGGCCATCAACTGGATGACAGGAGGCAACAAGTACGTGGCCGGCAAGGTAAGCCCAACTCCCGACCAAATTGACTACCTGATCGGCCAGGCCACGGGCGGCGTGGGCCGCGAGATACTCAAGGCCGTGCAGACCGGTCAAGCCATCTACACCGGCGAGGAGCTGCCCGCGCACAAGATACCGCTGTTCGGACGCTTCTTTGGATCAGCCAACGGTGGCGCAAGCCAGGCAGGCCCGTTCTATGCCAAAGTGACCGAGGCCAAGCGCCTGGATCGTCAGATTGATGGCCTGCGCGAAGACGGCCAGACGGCCAAGGCGATGGAGCTGCAGCGCAGTAATGCCTACCTGCTGGCCAAAGCCCGCGTGGCCGACAGCCAGGTGACGCGCCTGCGCCGTGAGAAGCGCCAACTGCTGGAGAAGGGCGCACCGCGCGCCCAGATTCAGGAAGTGGAGCGCCGCATGGGCGAGGCCATGCGCCGGTTCAACGAGGCGACGGCGAAGTGATGGGGTGGTGGCGGGGGAATCCCCCCCCAAACCGCAACAACTTCAGTCGCATTCACCGCAAAGACATCGTTTTGTGTTAAAAAGTAAGCCTGCGTTCAGCAATCTTCTTACAAGACCGTGGCTATAATGTCGGGCTTTGCTTAAAGAAATCGGCTGACAAGATGAGCATTAACAAAAAAATTGAGCCCAAGGTCGAAGCGCTTTGGTCGAAGGTGTGTGAGCAGATCGTTACTGCTCTGAAAATGACAAAAACATTCACCTTCGAAGACATCGGCAACCTGCCGAATCCTTCGATTAATGACTTGCTTGAACGCTTGCGGGTTTTTGATGATATTGTCAGTCTTTTGTTGGACCATACATCAGTTTTCGATATTGATTACACGCATACAAGACTGCTGCTGAACTGCAAACAGCAGGTGAACTTGATGGAAAGAATTGCCAACGCAATCAGTGCAGATAACCAAGCTGATTACGACGAGGCGGTGCGAGAGCTTGAAAAACAAGCTCATATTTGATTATTAAGCAGGAGTGACCCATGAGCCAACTGAACTTTGACATCAACAAGCTGATTCAGCCCAAGACACAAGCTGACTATGAGGCGTTGCTTGACGAAGCCCTTCTGGTGGCTGATGACATCCAAGCAAGCCTGAGCAATTTGTTCGAAGCCGCAGAGGCGCTGCAAGCTGCTTAAATCAGTCATGTAGCTCGTCAATAAACCCGCCTAGTGCGGGTTTATTTACTTCTGGGGTGCAGGTCAGTGCGCCAAAACCCCAAGGTGGCGCGCGATCCTGCGGTTCAGCGCATCCTGCAGGTCAGGGAGGCGCTTTGTTGGGATGGCGCTGACGGCTTGGGCAAAGTCGCCTTCTTGGAAGTCGAACATGGTTGATCCACGCGGCACCAGCCGTACCTGCATTTGGCCGGTGCGGTAGTCAAAGCCCGCGAGAAATTGGTGCTGCATCAGCGATTCCGCCACGATGCCTTCGAGCACTTGGGCCGGGATGTCTTTCAGTGGGGCATTGGCCTGGCCGGCGCGCGCAGCGTCAAAGTAGTGCAGGGCGTTTTCGCGGGCGGCGTTCAGGCCTTGAGAAAAGGCGGTGGGCTGGGGTTGCGGGGCTTCTTCTGGCAGTTTGCCCAGCAGGTAGTCCCGGGCTTCCTCAAACCGGGTGGCAGGCAGTTCGAGGTAGCTGTTCACCCGAAACTTCTTGTGCAACCGCGCCCAGGTTTCGGCAAAGCCCTGGATGCCAGCGTCCACGATGCTGTGAACCAGCTCCTTGAGGTCTTGCGCCTGGGCGGGGCTGATTCGGTCGTAGTCGATGGCGGGGTTGGATGGGCGGGTGGTGCAGGCCAGCAGCTCCTGCTCCATCTTGTTGAAGGCGGTGATGTAGGCTTCCTTCCACTGCGCAGCCTCTTTGCCGGTGAACCCCATGGCCAGAAAAACAAATCCGTCGCGGGTCAGGCGGTAGCAGGGTTGTTCTTTGCCTTGTTCGTTGATGTAGGACGACTCTGCAAAATTGCGGAGTCGAAATTCATCGCTGCATTCGAGGTTACGAACTGCGCGCAAAACCATGTCGTGGCGCTTGCCGAAATGCGCTGCAACTTGGTTGCTGGTGGTGGTGATTTGACCGTTGACGATTTCGAGGTCGGGGGCTGCCGTGATGATGGCGATAGTAGTCATGTTGTCGTGCTCCGTTGACGAGGCTTTCAGATTCACTCGCTGTTTGAAAGCGGGTGGGCAGATGTTCAAACACATCGGTCAACGCGATGCTGCCCGCCTCACGGTTGGGGCCATCTGCCCAAAACCTGACGGAATTCGGGCACAACAAAACCGCGCTATCGGGGCGGTCTGACCGGCTGACTTGTCGGTGTGTTTGAAGCACCACCTCTTTCGAGGCAGCGCGAGTATGCCACATGACAATTTGACGCAGCGTGTGGGTATAGTGAAGCATGACCAAAGACTCAAACTTCATCAAGAATTGCCCAGAAGTGGACGCCAAGCTCAAAGAGGCTATGGCGAAAGGCCCGCAGTGGGGCGAGCTCTCCTTTAGCACGGGCGTGCTTGGAGACATGCTGCATGGCGCACTGGCAGAGAGTTGGCATCTGCTCGCGGAGCAGTCCAGAGAAGTGATGCTGATTGTTCTTGCGGAGCTGTACTTGAACAGTGAGGCTGAACGACTGAGTGATGAGAAGGCTGCGGATATTGTTCGTCGTCTAAGCCGTCGATAGGGCGGCACCATTCGCGCCTATTCATCCTTCACAAGAATCATGCTGACTTTTATTGCATATGTAGCTCTTGCCTGGTGTGTTTTTTTGATATTTGGAGGCTTCTACTATGGGGCAACAAAAGATGCTAAGGACGGAATGAGCATTTCACTCATCGGCCTTGTCCTTGGAAACATTGTTGGCTGGATTGCAATGAAGCTAAGTCAGGCTGGTTTGTAGATGATGATCGCCACCTTCTGGTCACTGCCAGGGGTACTTACAAGCTGAGTATCCTTCTCGTCGTCATCCAGAACGCGGCCAGCATTGCTGGCATCACGGTACCCAAGAATTCGTGCAACATCTGCGGCGATGAACCAAGGCTCTCCGGCGCGGACGATCAGTCGGATCTCGCTGTTGTTGAAATTGAATTCGGTTATGGCGGTTGCAAAAAGCCGCAACCTACATGGCGCGGCTTCTGCCTCTGCGCCTGCGTACCGGGACGCCAATCCCGTGTCTTTCGACGGGACCGAGCTTACACATCGTTATGCGCTGAAGTCAACTTAAAGGGCTTGTATGGAATTTTTTGCGGCTGTAGGAGGTTTGGTTGGCGGGGTGTTCATGGGATTCCTGTTCTGTATCTTTGCGTTCTTCGCGTTGAGCGCCGGCAAAGAGGTAATAGAAGAAAAAAGAATTTCGTTGATTTTTATCGTCATGCTGTTCGGTACCCCCGCCATCTACATCATTTGGCTTGCCTTCGAGAACATATTCTCCGCCATTGGATTTATCGTGGCCGTGGCCGCCATCTACTACAGGTGATTCCCAACCTCTTTCAATGGTGGTGATGGCGTAGCAGAGCAAGCAAGGTCTGAGCGGGTGGTGGAAACCGCACCGCAGATCCTGCGCCAGTCGTTCCGTGACCGGGTGGAGGAGGCGGAGGAGGTGGATTGATGGCTAAATCCTGCGCGCAATCTCCTCCGCCGTCTCGCGGTAGTACGTGGAGCGCAACAGTTCCATGTCCTTGTGGCGGGAGATGCGCGCCAGCGTGAGGATGTCCACCTTCTTGGCCAAAAGGGTCAGAGCGGTGGCCCGGGCGTCTCGCAGGGTCAGGCCCTCGATCAGCTGGGACTTGCGCAGCTGGGAGAACAGGGTGCTGGCCTCATTCGCACCCACGGTGAAGGGCGGCCTGTCAACCAGCTTGAAGGCCAGGCGGCCCACCGGGATCTCCTCCACCCGGGTTTTGGTCTGCATCCGCAGCACCCGGCGCTTGCGATCCAATAGGGCGGGGGCGGCCAGGGCTTCGTTCAGGCGCATGCCGGTGCGCAGGGAGATGTGGAAGGCTTCCGTCACCTCCTGGGTCTTGCCACCCGTGCGCTGGCCGGCGCGCAGCATGCGCTTGATAAGCTGCCAGGTCCACCGCTGGTGGCGGGGGGTGTTCTCCTTGGGCATCTTCACCCCATCGAACAAGTCTTGCTCCATCCACTTCCACTCCGTCCGGGCGACGGTGAAGATGTGGCAGAGCAGGTTCTTTTCCCGATTGACGGTGGACCCGGAGACTGTGCGCAATCGGGCATCGCGCCAGCCTGCAATGTCCGGGGTGTCCAGCTCGCCCAGGCGCTTGTCGCCAAAATGGTCAATGAAGGTCTGAATCCGGCGCTCCTCCCATTCCGGGCTGCGCTTGGTGGGGGAGACTTCCTTGATGTATTTGAGCGCGGCCTCGCGGAAGGTGTGCCAGCCTTTGGCCTTGGTGCGCAGTGAGGATTCGATTTCCAGCGCCCAGGCTTGGGCCTCTTTCTTGGTCGGGAACACCTTGGAGTGGCGCTTGCCATGGGCCAAGACAAAGACCCGCCACCCGCTGTTGTGCTTTTGGAAGGATGCCATGTGCAATCTCGTGTGCAGTACGTGTGCAAACGATACACCAATCAAGGCATAACCATTCATGGCGATTCCCAATCTCCCCAATGAAAAAGGCCCCCAAGAAGGGGGCCTTTGATTCATCTGGTGCCCGGGGCCGGAATCGAACCGGCACGCCTTGCGGCGGGGGATTTTGAGTCCCCTGCGTCTACCAATTT
>CAYZPX010000002.1:0-41704 GCA_964480105.1 uncultured Burkholderiaceae bacterium
TGGCCCCGATCGACATCCAGCTGCAAGACACCTATTACGTGGTGGCCCACTTCCATTACGTGCTGGTGGCTGGTTCGCTGTTCTCGATGTTTGCTGCTTACTACTATTGGTCTCCCAAGTGGACTGGCGTGATGTACAGCGAGACCCGCGGCAAGATCCACTTCTGGGGCTCGTTGATCACGTTCAACATCACCTTCTTCCCAATGCACTTCCTGGGCCTGGCCGGCATGCCCCGTCGTTATGCTGATTACCCCATGCAATTCGCGGATTTCAACGCCATCGCTTCTGTCGGTGCCTTTGGCTTCGGCCTGATGCAGGTGTACTTCTTCCTGTTCATCGTGGTGCCTGCCATGCGCGGCAAGGGTGAAAAGGCTCCCCAGAAGCCCTGGGAAGCTGCAGAAGGTCTGGAATGGGAAGTGCCTTCGCCCGCACCGTTCCACACCTACGAAAACCCGCCCAAGCTGGATGCCACGGCAACCCGCGTGATCGGTTGATCGGAGCCTGACTGCCATGACCCCTGAGCAAAAGAAAAACAACGCCCGCCTGGCCTGGATCCTGGCCTCGATCGCAGCCGTGTTTTTGCTGGGGTTCATGGCCAAGGTCATTTGGCTGACCCGCTGAGGCATCAGGACCACACGCCATGAGCCTGCGCCGCGAAAACGCCAAAATGGTCGGCAAGCTGGTTGTGATTGCAACCGGCATGTTCGCCTTTGGCTATGCCCTGATTCCGATCTACGAGCACATTTGCGAGATGACCGGCATCAACATCCTGTCGCTGTCCGAGCGCCAGGTTCCTGGCAATGGCGTCGCGGGTAGAGACGTGCGGGTGCCCACCAACACCCAGGTGGATCGCAGTCGCACTATCACGGTGGAGTTCGACGCGAACGCCCGTGGTCCTTGGGATTTCAAGCCCGCACAGCGCTCCATCCAGGTCCACCCTGGGGAACTCAGCACGGTGATGTACGAGTTCCAGAACATCCAGAACCGTCGCATGGCCGCCCAGGCCATCCCCAGTTATGCCCCTCGCCAAGCGGGTGCGCATTTCAACAAGCTGGAATGCTTCTGCTTTAACCAATATGTGTTGGAGCCGGGTGAAAAAAAGCAGTGGCCCGTGGCCTTTGTGATCGATCCTAAGCTTCCCAAGGATGTGACGACGATCACGCTGTCCTACACCTTCTTTGAGGTCGGGGGTCAGACCCCTGCGGCGCCCGCCAGTACGGCCGCCGTGCCTTCGGATGGCCTGTCTGGCAAGGTGGGTTCATGACAACCAAGCCCACCCCTTCCCCGGAAAATCCGCTGAAACGCCAAGGTTCGCTGCTGCGTACCGTGCAAGCGATAGCGTGGGCGCTGATTGGTTTGCGCAAGGGCAGTGAATACCAGAAAGACCTGCAAAGCCTCAACCCTCTGCACATCATCGTGGTGGCTCTTTCCGCCCTGCTGCTGTTTGTCGTGGGCTTGCTGGCTGTGGTCAATCTGATGGTGTGAATTCAACAAAACAACGATTTAGTGAGTCAGGAGCTGTAATGAGCGCATCAACCCACGGTGGAACACCGTACTACTACGTGCCAGCCGAATCCCGCCATCCCGTGATGGCCTCGGCAGGGCTCTTTTTTGTGATGCTGGGCGCTGGCCAGTGGATCAACGGTCACGAATGGGGCAAGTATTCCCTGATGTTCGGACTGGCCTGGTGGCTCTTCGTGCTCTACCAGTGGTTCCGCGATGCGGCCCGTGAAAGCGAAGGTGGTCTGTACGGCTACAAGATCGACCTTTCCTACCGCTGGAGCATGAGCTGGTTCATCTTCTCCGAGGTCATGTTCTTCGGTGCCTTCTTTACTGCGTTGTGGTGGGCCCGTTCCCACTCGGTGCCTGCGCTGGGCAGCCTGGAAAACGCGCTGCTCTGGCCCGACTTCAAGGCCGTCTGGCCCAGCATTGCGGCCGGTGTGACCGCATCGCCTGCCGGTATCGTCGAGCCCTTCCAGACCGTGGGCCCCTTCTGGCTGCCCACCATCAACACCGCCTTGCTGCTCACCTCGGGCGTGACCCTGACCATCGCCCACCACGCGCTGCGTGAAAACCAGCGTGGCAAGACCATTGCCTACATGTGGATGACTGTGCTGCTGGGCGTGGTTTTCCTGTTCGTGCAAGGCTATGAGTACTACCACCTGTACACCGACCTGAACCTCAAGCTCAGTTCGGGCATCTTTGGTTCCACCTTTTTCATGCTGACCGGTTTCCACGGCTTCCACGTGCTGGTGGGCATGCTGATGCTGTTCTTCATCACGCTGCGCCTGCAAAAGGGCCACTTCACAGCCGACAAGCATTTCGGCTTTGAAGGTGCTGCCTGGTACTGGCACTTTGTGGACGTGGTCTGGCTGGGCCTCTACATCCTGGTGTACTGGATGTAAGCCTGTGGCCCTTGCTGTCTTGGGCCAGCTGCGGGAAAAGCGCCGTAAGGCGCTTTTTTCATGGGCGGGTTCGCAATGCAAGCCCCTTGCGCAGCGAGGGGCTGCGCAAGGCAGCATCCTGCGCTGTGGTTTCAGCGCCCAGTGGCTGGCAACCCGCTGGGCTGGATCCAACCGAGTTGCCAGGCCACCAGGATGCACAGGAACAAGACCACCGACAGCCCCACCCGGATCGCGAGTGCCGTGGCCATGTGCTTGCCCTTGGCGTGAGTGTCGTTGGCGCGGCCCTGGCGCATCATGAAGAACAGGGCCGTGCCCAAGCTGGCGAGGATGGCCAGGAAACCCAGAATGACGGCGTATTTCATGGAAGGAATTATCCAGTGATTGCAGCACGAAGGCCGTGGGACTGGCGTTTTGTCCTGATCACCCTGGTGGCGTTGCTGGGCGTGGTGGTGACCGCATCGCTGGGCCGTTGGCAGCTGTCGCGGGCTGCCCAGAAAGAGGCCTTGCAAGCCGCCCTGGCCGAGCGCAAGGCCTTGCCGGCCATTGATGGGAACCGGCTGCCCTGGGCGGGTCCGATGTCTGGCGATTGGGCCGCCTTGCAGCACCGCCGCATGGTGCTGGAGGGGCAGTGGTTGGCCGACAAGACTGTGTACCTTGAAAATCGGCAGATGGGTGGGCGTCCCGGCTTTTATGTCGTGACCCCCCTGCAGCTGCACGGGCAGGACACCGTCGTCCTGGTCCAGCGCGGCTGGGCGCCCAGGCACTTTCAGGACCGCACCCGCTTGCCCGAAGTGTCCACCCCGACGGGGGCGGTGCGCCTGGAAGGCCGCTTGGCGCCGTGGCCGGCGAAACTCTACGAGTTTGATGCCCCCGCAGCCCCTGGGGCAGTGCGCATCCGGCAAAATCTCGACCCTCAGGCGTATGCCGCCGAAATCGGCCGTTCCCTGGCCCCGGTCTCCCTGCTGCAGACCCAGGTGGTGGAGGACGGACTTCAGCGCGACTGGCCTCAGGCGGCCCTGAGCGCCGACAAGAACTACGGCTACGCATTTCAATGGTTTGGGCTTTGTGGCCTGATTGCACTTCTCTATGTCTGGTTCCAAATCGTCCGCCCCCTCCTTCGCCCAGGCCGCCAGCCAGACGCCGGCAGCCGGTGACGCCGATCCCATGGGCATGACCGTCTACCCCATGCCGCAAGCCACCGAGGCACTGGCTTCCGTCGAGCGCGCCCGCTCTGGCCGCTGGAAGATGATCGGCATCCTCTTGGCATGTGCTGCGCCGGTCATTGCCTCGTACTTCACCTATTACGTGGTTCGGCCCGAGGGGCGTCGCAATTTCGGCGAGCTGATCGACCCCCAGCGCACCCTGCCCGAGACCACTGTTCGCACGCTGACCGGCGAGTCGGTGCCATTGGCTTCCCTCAAGGGCCAGTGGCTGCTGGTCAGTGTGGCCGGTGGGGCTTGCAACACTGCCTGCCAAAACCATCTGTACTTGCAGCGCCAACTGCGTGAAGGCCTGGGCAAGGACAAAGACCGACTGGACTGGGTCTGGCTGGTCAATGACGACGTGGCACCGTCCGAGGCGCTGCGCCAGGGTGTGCAAAAGGCCACCGTGCTGCGCATGGATCCGACCGCGCTGTCTGCCTGGCTGGCCCCCGCCGCCGGCCACCAGGTTCAGGAGCACTTGTACGTCGTGGACCCCATGGGCAATTGGATGCTGCGTTTCCCGGCGGGCCTGGACAAGTCCACAGCACCCAAGGCCAAACGTGACCTGGAGCGGCTGATGCGCGCCTCGGCCTCCTGGGACAAGGCAGGCCGTGAGGGCCGGGAAGGGGGCGCACCGTGAGCCCCGAGCCCCAAGCCCTGTACGACCTGGCCCCTGTCATCGAGTTGATGCTGGTCGGCCTTCTGTTGGCCCTCGGACCGTTTGCCTGGGTGCTCTGGCGCAACCGCCAGGCCTCGCCGCAGCGGCGGCTGCAGGCCCTCACGGTGCTCACCCTGTTTTTGACCTTTGACCTGGTGCTGTTTGGTGCCTTCACCCGCCTGACCGACTCGGGGCTGGGCTGCCCAGACTGGCCAGGCTGCTACGGCAGCGCCACGCCCGCGGGCGCGCGCACCGAGATCGCCGCCGCCGAGGCCGCCATGCCGACCGGCCCCGTCACCGTTCAGAAAGCCTGGATCGAGATGGTTCACCGCTATCTGGCCACCGGTGTGGGCGTGCTCATCATTGCCCTGGTCGCCATGACCTGGCGCCTGCGGGCCCAGGCCCGGCGCGGGCAGGTGCCGACCTTGCCGCTCAGTCCAGGGTGGGCGGCGTTCACCCTGTTCTGGGTGTGCCTGCAAGGGGCGTTTGGGGCGCTGACGGTCACGATGAAGCTGTTTCCGGCGATCGTCACCCTGCACCTGCTGGGCGGGCTGGTCTTGCTGGCCCTGCTGGCCTACCAGGCGGTGCGCTGGCAAATGGCGGCTGCTCGGGACGTTTCACATTTGCCAGCGCTGCCAGGCCGCTGGCGCCTGGCGCTGGTCGTTCTGACGGCTTTGCTGGTCTTCCAAATTTTGTTGGGCGGCTGGGTCAGCACCAATTACGCGGTGCTGGCCTGCACCACCTTCCCGCAATGCCAGGGCAGCTGGTGGCCGCCGATGGACTTTGCGCAGGGCTTCAGCCTGTGGCGTCCCCTGGGCATGACGCCCGAGGGCCAACCGGTTGCCTTTGCCGCCTTGACGGCCATTCACTACGTGCACCGCTTGGTCGCGTACGTCGTATTGCTCGCCCTGGTGTGGACCGGGTGGCGCATGGTGCAACAGCCCAGCCTGCGCACGCCTGGTCGGGCGGTGCTGGCCTTGTCGGCGCTGCAACTGGCCACGGGCTTGTCCAACGTGGTGCTGGGCTGGCCCCTGCTGGCGGCGGTGCTGCACACCGGGGGCGCCGCCGCGCTGCTGGCTGTGCTGGTCTGGGCGCTGGCCCTGCTGCAACCCCTGCGCGTGGCCGTCGCCCAGGCGCCTGTCCGCAATTGCGCGCCTGCGGGCGCAACGAGAGTGAGTGCATGAGTGCCGTTTCCGTGAGTGCCAAGCCATCCCGCGCGGCCCAGTTTTATGCGCTGACCAAGCCCCGCGTGGTGCAGCTGATTGTCTTTTGCGCCTTGATCGGCATGGTGCTGGCTGTTCCTGGCATGCCCAATGCCGAGCAGTGGCAGCGCCTTCTGCTGGCCTGTGCCGGGATCTGGCTGGTGGCCGGCGCGGCCGCCGCCTTCAACTGCATCGTCGAGCAAGGCATTGACGCGCGCATGAAGCGCACCGCCTGGCGCCCCACCGCCAAGGGCGAGCTGTCCAACGCCCAGACCCTGCTGTTCTCGGCGCTGTTGTGCGGCGTGGGCTCGGCCTTGCTGTATTTCACGGTGAATCCGCTGACCATGTGGCTCACCTTTGCGACGTTCGTGGGCTACGCAGTGATCTACACGGTGATCCTCAAGCCACTGACGCCACAAAACATCGTGATCGGCGGCGCGTCGGGCGCCATGCCGCCGGTGCTGGGCTGGTCCTCGATGACCGGGGAGGTGGGTCCGGAAGCCCTCCTGCTGTTTTTGATCATCTTCCTGTGGACGCCGCCGCATTTCTGGGCCTTGGCGCTGTACCGGGTAGAGGATTATCGCAAGTCCGGCCTGCCGATGCTGCCCGTGACCCACGGCAACGAGTTCACCCGCCTGCAGATCCTGCTCTACACGCTGATTCTGTTTGCCGGCTGCTTGCTGCCTTTTATTTACGGCATGAGCTCCTGGATTTACCTGGCTGCGGCCGTGGTGCTCAGCCTCGGTTTCTGTGCCTATGGTTTCGCCCTATGGCGCCAGTATTCGGACGAGCTGGCCCGCAAGACCTTCCGCTTTTCGCTGATCCACCTGAGCCTGCTGTTCGCGGCGCTGCTGGTGGACCACTATGTGCTTTGAATTTCACCTGGACGGAATGCCCATGCGCCCCACCCGCCGCCATGCCCTTGAACGGATCGTTGGCACCGCCCTGTTGGCCGGTGCCGCCGGGCTGCTGACCGCCTGTTCGGAAAAGAAGATCGCCTTTCGCGGCGTGGACCTCACTGGCGCGGAATACGCCCGCGACCTGCCGCTGACCGACCACCATGGCCAGGCCCGCCACCTCAAGGACTTTGCCGGCAAGGTGGTGGTGGTGTTCTTTGGCTACACCCAATGCCCAGACGTGTGCCCCACCAGCCTGCAGGAGCTGGCTGAGGCCAAGCGCTTGCTGGGTGCCGATGGCGAGCGCCTGCAGGGCATTTTTGTGTCGGTGGATCCCGAGCGTGACACCCCCGAGGTGCTCAAGGCCTACATGGGCAACTTCGACCCCAGCTTCCTGGCGCTGCGCGGCACGCCCGAGCAGCTGGCCGCCGTGGCCAAGGACTTCAAGGTCTATTACAAAAAGGTCGAGGGCAAGACGCCCACCAGCTACACCATGGACCACTCGGCGGGCAGCTACCTCTACGACCCCCAGGGCCGCATCCGCGTGTACCACCGTTACGCCAGCGGTGCCCCCGCGCTGGCCGAGGACGTGAAGACCTTGCTGCAAAGCCGCTGACAGCGCTTGAGAAGGCGCTGTAGCAGCAAATTTACTCCTAAATCAATAGCTGCTACCGCTGGTATTCATTGGCCTAGAGGCCAAAAAGACCCTTATTCCGCCTTGATGCCCTGGGTGGCAATCACCTGGCCCAGCATCTGGGTGTCGGCCTGGATGCGCTTGGCCAGCCCTTCAGCAGTGGTGCCGGCCACTTGCCAGCCTTGCTGGAACAGCTTGGCACGTATCTCGTCGGAGCGGGCGATGCCACTGATCACCGTGGCCAGCTTGGCCTGGATGGCCTTGGGCATCGTCGCTGGGGCGGCAAAGGCGTTCCAGATTTCCAGGTGCAGGTTGGGGATGCCGGCTTCGCTCAGGCTGGGGATGTCCGGCGTGAGCGGGCTGCGCCCGGCCGAGGTGATGCCAATCGCCCGCAGCTTGCCCGCGCGCACCTGGGCCTGGGCCAGCGCCGGCGGCAGCAGCGCCAGTTGCAGCTGACCGGCCAGCATGGCATTGGCCACCTGCGGGTAGCCGGGGTAGGGCACATGCACCGGCTGAATCTGGCTGCGCGCCTTGAGCAGTTCCATGCCGATGTGGCCCACGGTGCCCACGCCGGGGGTGCCGTAGTTCCACTGCCTACCCGCCTGGCGTGCCGCCGCCATAAAGTCGCGCGCCGAGCCGCCGCTGGGTAGGCCGGCCTGGCTGACGGGCGCCGTCAGCACCAAGGGCGAGGTGCCCACCAGGCTCAGCGGTGCCAGGTCCTTGAGCGGGTCGTAGGGCACCGCCGGGTTCAGCAGCTTGGCAATCGTCATATTGCCGTTGATCATCAGCCCGATGGTGTGGTCGTCGCGCGCCTTGGCCACCGCATCAGCGCCAATGTTGCCGCCCGCGCCCACCTTGTTTTCCACGACCACCGGCTGGCCCAGCACCTTGGACAGCGGTTCGGCAAAGGTGCGTGCGGTCAGGTCGGGCGAAGAGCCCGCCGGAAAGCCGACGATGATCTTCACGGGCTTGGTCGGCCAGGCGGCCAGGGTCTGTGCGTTGGCCAGGCCCAGGGGCGCGATCCAGGAAGCCAGCGCCAGGGCGCCCAGGGCGCGGCGTTGCAGACGCAGGGAGCGGGGAGGGGTGGTACGCAGGGAGGGCATGAAACGGGTTCCTGTTCCAGAAAAAACAAAGCGCGCAAGCCGAAAGAGCGTTGCGCGCAGGGGTGGCGGACGCCGCCGGGCAGGGCCCGGGGTGCTCAGGCAAATTCAGCCAGCGATTTTTTCATCTTTTTCATCGCGGCGACTTCGATTTGGCGGATGCGCTCGGCGCTCACACCATAGACGGCTGCCAGTTCGTGCAGGGTCATACCGCCAGTGCCGTCGTCGTTGACCTTGAGCCAGCGCTCTTCCACGATGCGGCGGCTGCGCTCGTCCAGGCTGGCCAAGGCGGTGGCGATGCCATCGGTGGCCAACAGGTCGCGCTGGCGCGATTCGATCATGGCCGTGGGTTCGTGCGAGGGGTCGGCCAGGTAGGCGATGGGGCCGTAGGCTTGCTCGCCATCGTCGCTGGGCGCGGGGTCCAGCAGCACGTCGCCGCCGGCCATGCGGGTTTCCATCTCGATCACGTCTTCGCGCTTGACGTTCAGCTGCGCGGCCACGGTGTCGATCTCGCGGTCGTTCAGGGCATCGCGGTGGGTGTCAGCGTCCAGGCTGGCGTCGGCCTTGAAGCCTTGCTTCATCGAGCGCAGGTTGAAGAACAGCTTGCGCTGCGCCTTGGTGGTGGCCACCTTGACCATGCGCCAGTTCTTCAGGATGTATTCGTGGATCTCGGCCTTGATCCAGTGCATGGCGTAGCTCACCAGGCGCACGCCCTGGTCGGGGTCGAAGCGCTTGACGGCCTTCATCAGCCCGACGTTGCCCTCTTGAATCAGGTCGCCGTGGGGCAGGCCATAGCCCAGGTACTGGCGCGCAATCGACACCACCAAGCGCAGGTGGGACAGCACCAAGCGGCCTGCGGCTTCCACATCGTTGTCGGCCTTGAGCTGGCGGGCGTAGCGCTGCTCCTCCTCCAGGGTCAGCAGCGGCAGCCGGTTGACGGCCGTGATGTAGGCGTCCAGGTTGCCCAGCGAAGGCACCATGGCCCAGGGATTCGCAGGGGCCAGGGTGGCTGCGGCGGTTCCAGTGGACAGGTTCATGCCTCAAATCCTTTCAACAATGCAGTGATGTTAGCACTCCATTGGACGGAGTGCTAAGCCCAGAGTTCCCGAAAAAAGTGTAGGGACAATCAGAGCTTGTTTAAGGTAAAAATGGCCTCAAGCCAATGAATACCAGCGGTAATAGCTATCAATATAGGAGTATTTGTATGCGCAGCATGCCCGCCCTGCATCCCGTCCACACCGTCACCACCACCGTCGAGACCGAGGCCGATGCCACCCGACTGGCCCAGGGCCTGATTCAGGAGCGTCTGGCGGCCTGCGTGCAGGTGGAGCCCATCACCTCGCACTATGTCTGGGATGGCGCCCTGCAGCAGGGGGCGGAATGGCGTCTGGTGTGCAAGACCAGCCCAGCAGCGGTCGATGTGCTCCTGCAATGGCTGCGGGCCCACCACCCTTACCGATTGCCGCAGCTGCTGGTGCAGACCGCCGAGGCACAGGCCGACTATGCGGAGTGGGTGCAGGCGCAAACCACGCCACCTGTGCAGGCTTGACACCGCTGCGTGGCGCTCATACCGCCAGGTCCAGCTGCTGCAGCGCGCCCGCCTTGCCATCCTCGCGCAGGTAGGCGCCGGTGGCGCGCAGTGCGCCCAGGGTGGCGTTGCCGTCGCTGCGCAGCGTAAAGGGACTGGCGGCATTCGCCAAGCCCAGCGCGCCGATGCCTTCGGCCTGCAGGCTTTGCAGGCTACCGCCGCCATCGGCGCTCGGCCGCCAGATGCGCAGATCCTCGAAGGCCGCATCGGCCTCGTCAATCCAGCCATTGCCGTCGTCGTCCAGCATGGCCAGTTCGGCAAAACCGTTGTCGGTGCGGGGGCCGAACAGTTCCAGGCCGTTGTCGATGCGGCCATTGGCGTTCTTGTCCAGCGCCAGATAGCCCCAACCCTGGGCCAGCAGTGGCACGTTCTCGGCCTGGCCATCGCCCTGCAGGTCAAAGGCAAAACGCTGGTTTTGCAGGGCGGATGCGGGGCCATCGAACTGCAGCACCAAGGGATCGACCGGCACGGCCGCATCGCCCAGCGCGATGCGGGTGCTGGTTTCCTCGCGGTACATCCGCTCCATGGTGAGGTCGAGCTGGAAGTCGATGGTGCGGCCGTCCGTGGTCTGGATCTGGCCCTGCATCTGGAAGTCCAGCCGCTCGTATTCCTGGCGTACCGTGGACTCTTCGTAGAGCAGCCCAAAGCCCGCCGAAGCACGCCCATTGGCCGCAGCGCCTACCGCAGCGCTTTGTGATTGCACTTGCACACTGCTGGAACTCGCTTGCACTTCTGCGGCATACACCTTGATGGCGACGCCCGTCAGGCGTTCCATCAGGTCCTTGATCATGGACAGCTGCGGGGTCAGGCTGGCCTGGCCGTCGCTGGCCTCCGCCTTGTTCGTGGCGGTGGTGGCAGAGCTGGTGGAGAGCGATTTGGGCGCAGCCATGGGCGTGGGCGCCTGGCGAGCGGCGTTGGGCCGTTGCAAGGCCAGCGCCGCCGGCGAGAGCCGCACGCGGGCGGAGGGGTTGTCGCCGTCTCCCCGCGCCGCCGCTGGGGACGTGGGGCGCCGATCCCCCACCCACGCCTCCAGCCGTGAACTTTTCTGGCTGCTTTGGGAGGCCTGGTGCTGGACCTGGAATTGCTGGGCGGCTTGGGCGATGCGCATGGGGAACCCCCGATAAGGAAATTCCCGGTTATCGGCAGCGCGATGGTCGCCCTTGAGTCGGAATCCTGATCGCTTTACGACAGCAGCGCCTGCGCAAATTCGCGTGCGTTGAAGGTTTCCAGGTCTTCCAGTTTTTCGCCGACGCCGATGAAATACACCGGAATCGGGCGCTCCTGCGCAATCGCCGCCAGCACGCCGCCCTTGGCGGTACCGTCGAGCTTTGTCACGACCAGGCCGGTGAGACCCAGTGCGTCGTCAAAGGCCCGCACCTGGGCCAGCGCGTTCTGGCCCGTGTTGCCATCGATCACCAGCAGCACCTCGTGCGGCGCGGTGCCGTCGGCCTTGGTGACTACGCGCTTGATTTTTTTCAGCTCTTCCATCAGGTGCAGCTGGGTCGGCAGGCGGCCAGCCGTGTCCACCAGGACCACGTCCTTGCCCCGGGCGCGGCCCGCGTTCACGGCATCAAAGCTGACGGCGGCCGGGTCGCCGCCTTCCTGGCTGACGATTTCGACCAGGTTGCGGTCGGCCCAGACGCCCAATTGCTCGCGGGCGGCGGCGCGGAAGGTGTCGGCGGCGGCCAGCAGCACGCTGGCGCCCTCGTTGGCCAGGTGCTTGGTCAGTTTGCCGATCGAGGTGGTCTTGCCGGCGCCGTTCACGCCCGCGACCATGATGACGGTGGGCTGGTGCTGGCCAATGACCAGCGCTTTTTCCAGGGGCTGCAGCAGCTCGGCCAGGGCGTCGGCCAGCAGGCCTTTGACGGCGGCGGGATCGGTGGTCTTGGTCTCCTTGACCCGGCGCTGCAGGTCCTTGAGCAAATGCTGCGTGGCCTTGACGCCGGTGTCGGCCATCAAAAGGGCCTCTTCCAGCTCCTCGTACAGCGCATCGTCGATTTGCGTGCCGGTGAACACCGTGGCAATGCTGGAGCCGGTCTTGCGCAGCCCGGCCTTGAGCCGCTCCATCCAGCCCTTGCGCTGGTCGCCGGTGGCCTCGGGTTTGTCCTGGGGCAGGGCGACGGGGGCGGCGGTGTCCGCCGGCGCAGACACCGGTGGCGTGTCAGGAGCGGACTTGCTGGCAAAGGGGTTGCGCAACCAGCTTTTGCTGGGGGCAGGCAGCTCCCCGGCAGCGGGGGCGGTCTGTGGTGTGGGCGTCCCGGCGGGGGCTGGGAGGGCGGTGTCCGCAGGGGCGGCGTGGGATTTCTTTTTGAAAAAACTGAACATTGGCGGGTTCTTAGAATCGGGGCATTCTATGAAACGCCATCTCCCTTCCCGGACCCTTGCGGTCCTTGCCATGGCCGCTGGCCTGGCTTTTCCGGCCTGGGGCGCTTCTCCCGCCCCTGCGCATGTTGAATCCACCGCGCCACCGCTGGCCAAGGCACCGCCCGTGCAGGCCACGGCTTCTGGCGCCCGGCACTACACCCTGTCCAACGGCATGCCGCTGATCGTGCAGCCCGACCGGCGTGCGCCCACGGCGGTGCACATGCTGTGGGTGCGCGTGGGTGCCATGGACGAGGTGGACGGTCTGTCTGGCATCGCCCATGTGCTGGAACACATGATGTTCAAGGGCTCGAAGGCCCTGGCGCCCGGCGAGTTCTCGCGCCGCGTGGCGGCCCTGGGTGGCCGCGAAAACGCCTTCACCAGCCGCGACTACACCGGCTACTACCAGCAGATTCCGGCCCAGCGCTTGGAAGACGTGATGCGCCTGGAGGCCGAGCGCTTTGCCCACCCCGAGTGGTCTGAGGCCGAATTCCGCAAGGAAATCGAGGTCGTCAAGGAAGAGCGCCGCCTGCGCACCGAAGACCAGCCCCGCGCCGTGCTGGCCGAGCAGCTGTTTGCCACCAGCTTCATCGCCTCGCCCTACCGCCGGCCCATCGTCGGCTGGATGAGCGACCTGGAGGCCCTGACCTTGGACGACGTGCGGGCCTTCCACCGCCAGTGGTACACCCCCGCCAACGCTGCGGTGGTGGTGGCCGGCGATGTCGATCCCGAGCAGGTGCGCCAGCTGGCCGAACGCCATTACGGCCAGCTGCCCGCCCGCGCGGTGCCCGCCCGCAAGCCGCGCACCGAACCCACCCAGCAGGGGCTGCGCCGCATCGCGGTCAAGGCGCCGGCCGAGCAGGCCTATGTCGCGCTGGCCTACCGCGCGCCTAGCCTGGAGCGCCTGGACGCCCTGCAGGACAGCGACCGCGATGCGCTGGCGCTGATGCTGCTGTCCGCCGTGCTCAGCGGCTACGACGGCGCCCGCCTGGAACGCGCCTTGGCGCAGGACGCGCAGCGCGTGGCCGACAGCGTTTCCAGCGCCGCGATGGTGCAGGGCCGGGGACCGGGACTGTTCATGCTCCTGGGCGTGCCCGCCGCCGGCCGCAGCGCCGAGGACCTGGAAGCCGCCTTGCGCACCGAAATCGCCAAGGTCGCGCGCGAAGGCATCGGCCAGGCCGAATTGCAGCGCGTGCTGGCCCAATGGCGCGCCGCCATGGTCTATCAACGCGATTCCGTGTTCTACCAGGCGCAGGAGTTGGGCAGCAATTGGGTCCAGGGCCTGCCGCTCGATGCCAACGAGCGCTTGCTGGCGCTGCTGCGCGAAATCACCCCCGCCCAGGTCCAGTCCGTGGCCGCCCGCTACTTTGGCGACGACCAGCTCACCGTCGCCACCCTGCTGCCCCAGCCGCTGGCGGCCGCCCGCCCAAAGAATGCCCCCGGCACGGTCCGCCACGGGGCAGGAGAGATTCGATGAGTGCTCACAAAATCATCGCTAGAACCGCGCGTTATCTGGGCGTTTCGGCCGCTCTGGTCCTGCAAGGCCTGGTGGCCAACCCTGCTTGGGCACTGATTCCCATCCAGCACTGGACGCAGGCCAACGGCGCCCAGGTCTGGTTGGTGGAAAGCCCCACGATCCCCATGGTCGATGTGCAAATCGACTTTGACGCCGGCAGCCGCCGCGACCCGGCCCCCCAGGCCGGGCTGGCCGATGCGGTGGCCGGCATGGTCACCAAGGGCGTGCGCGCGGTGGGCAATGCGCCCGCCCTGGACGAAAACGCCCTGGGCGAGGCCTGGGCTGACCTGGGCGCCAGCTTCGATGCCAACGCCGATGCGGATGGCCTGCGCTTTGTCTTGCGCTCCTTGACCGAGCCCGCCTTGCTGGACCGCGCCGCCGCGCTGGCCGCCCGCCAGATTGGCCAGCCCAGCTGGCCTGCCGAGGTCTGGCAACGCGAGCGCGCCCGCTGGAACGCCAGCCTGAAAGAAGCCCTGACCCGCCCCGCCACCGTCGCCGCCCACGCCTTTGCCGACGCGGTGTACGGCAGCCATCCCTATGCCCAGCGCCCCACGGCCGAGACCCTGGCGCGCATCGCGGTGGCGGATTTCGAACGCTTCCATGCCCGTTACCTGGCCCCCTGCCGGGCGCGGATCAGCATCGTCGGCGCCGTGGGCCGCGCCCAGGCCCAGCAGCTGGTCGAGCGCCTGCTGGCCCACCTGCCCACGCCCGCCGCCGCCGATTGCGCGCCCCTGCCCGCCGTGCCGGAGGTGGCGCCGCTGGCTGCGCCGGTGCAACAGGCGCTGCCCTTTGCCTCGGCCCAGGCGCATGTGCTGATCGGCCAGCCGGGCTTTGTGCGCCGCGACCCGGACTTTCTGGCGCTGTTGGTGGGCAACCACATCCTGGGCGGCGGTGGCTTTGTCTCGCGCCTGACCCAGGCGGTGCGCGAGGAGCGCGGCCTGAGCTACAGCGTCTATAGCCAGTTTGCCCCGGGCTTGCACGCCGGTGCGTTCACCATTGGCCTGCAGACCCGGCCCGACCAGGCGGCCCAGGCCGTGCAGGTGGCCAAGGACGTGGTCGCCCGCTTTGTCGCCGAAGGCCCGACCGAGGCCGAGCTGCGTGCCGCCAAGGACAACCTGATCGGCGGCTTTGCGCTGCGCATCGACAGCAACCGCAAGCTGCTCGCCAACGTGGCCAACATCGCCTGGAACGGCCTGCCGCTGGACTACCTGGACCGCTGGACCCAGGCGGTGGATGCGCTCACGGTGGCCGACATCCGCGCCGCGATGGCCCGCAAGCTCCAGCCCGAGCGCATGGTCACCGTGGTGGTGGGGGGCAAACCATGAAATCCAGCGCTAAACCCAGTGCCAAACCCGGCAAGGCCATGCCCGCACCCCGCCGCGCTGCGGGCGAAATCCGCATCATCGGCGGCCAGTGGAAGCGCACCCGCCTGGCCGTACCCGACCGCCCCGGCCTGCGCCCCACGCCTGACCGTGTGCGCGAAACCCTGTTCAACTGGCTGGGCCAGGACCTGACGGGCTGGCGCTGCCTGGATGCCTTTGCCGGCACCGGCGCCCTGGGCCTGGAAGCCGCCTCGCGCGGCGCCGCCGAGGTGGTGCTGGTGGAGCAGGACGCCAGCCTGGCCGCCGCGCTGCGCACCCTGCAGCAGCGCCTGGGCGCCAGCGCCGCGCGCGTGCAGCGCGGCGATGGCCTGGCCGCGCTGCGCCAGTGCGCGCCCGGTAGCCTGCACCTGGTGCTGCTGGATCCGCCATTCGACAGCGCTTTCTTCGAGCCCGCCTTGCAGGCTGCCGCGCTTGCGATGGCGCCGGACGGCTACCTGTACCTCGAAGCGCCCCAGGCCTGGGACGATGCGGCCCTGGCCCCTTGGGGGCTGGCGGTACATCGCCACCTCAAGGCGGGCGCGGTGCATGCGCATCTGCTGCGCCGGATGGCTTCAGACGCGGTCGCCAGGGTGGCATAACGCTCCTTTTTTAATAGCTACTACCGCTGGTATCCATTGGCCCGGAGGCCAATTTGGCTTAAAAAAGCACGCGGGTGTCCGACCGGAGATGGAGCGGCATAATCCCGCTTTCCCGGCGGATGCCCGCTGGGGTCACACCATTTCAGGAGACCTGTCCCATGCCCCACGACGTGCTTGCTGTCTATCCCGGAACCTTTGACCCCATCACCCTGGGGCACGAGGATCTGGTCCGCCGGGCATCTCAGCTCTTTCCCCGCGTGATCGTGGCGGTGGCAGCGGGTCACCACAAAAAGACGATGTTCTCGCTGGAAGAGCGCTTGGCCATGGTGCGCGAAGCGGTCCAGCCCTACCCGAACGTGACGGTGGACAGCTTCTCGGGCCTGGTGCGTGACTTTGTCGTGGCCCATGGCGGCACGGCCATGGTGCGCGGCTTACGGGCCGTGACCGACTTTGACTACGAATTCCAGCTTGCCGGCATGAACCGCAGCCTGATGCCCGATGTGGAAACCGTGTTCCTCACCCCTGGCGACAAGTACCAGTTCATCAGTAGCACCCTGGTGCGCGAGATCGCCCAGCTGGGCGGTGAGGTGGACAAGTTTGTCTCCCCGCCCGTCTTTGCACACCTGATGCGCAAGGTCGGCCGTACCGCCTGAAACCTGTCACGGGAATCCCGCACAATCGCGCGCTATGAATTGGATCGACGACATCAAATGGGATGCGCAGGGCCTGGTGCCCGTCATTGCGCAAGAGCAGGCCACCGGCGATGTGCTGATGTTTGCCTGGATGAACCGCGAAGCGCTGCAAAAAACCGCCGAGCTGGGCCGGGCCGTGTACTTCAGCCGCTCGCGCGGAAAGCTCTGGTTCAAGGGCGAAGAGTCCGGCCATGTGCAGACCGTGCATGAAATCCGCCTCGATTGCGACAACGATGTGGTGCTGCTCAAGGTCACCCAGTTGGGCCACGAACCCGGCATCGCCTGCCATACCGGTCGCCACAGCTGCTTCTACAGCGTGCTCAAAGACGGTGTCTGGCAGCCGGTGGACCCGGTGCTCAAAGACCCCGAAACCATCTACAAATAAATCCCATGTCCCCTGAAGACACCCTGGCCCGCCTGGCGGCGGTGCTCGAAAGCCGCAAGCCCGCCAATGGTGGTGATCCCGAGAAAAGCTACGTCGCCCGCCTGCTGCACAAAGGCCCCGATGCCTTCTTGAAAAAGATCGGCGAGGAAGCCACCGAGGTCGTCATGGCCGCCAAGGACGTGGACCATGGCGCCGACCCGGCCAAGCTGCTCTATGAAGTGGCCGACCTGTGGTTTCACAGCATGGTCGTCCTGGCCCATTACGGCCTCACCCCCGCCGACGTGGTCGCTGAACTGGCACGCCGCGAGGGCCTGAGCGGCTTGGAAGAAAAAGCCCTGCGCAAGGCTCAGGACCGCGCTGTCGAGGAAGCCAAAGCGCCGTGAAGCCCGAGGACGAGGTCATCGACCTGGACGCCGAGGCCGACAAAGCCGATGGTCTGCAGGCCTGGGGCTGGGTCAGCTACCTGCTGCACCTGGTTGTCGCCATCGGCGTGGTCCTGCCTGGGGCTCAGCCTGGCGTGGTCCTGCTCGTCGTGGCCCTGGTGATTGACCTGGTCAAACAGTCCGATGCCCGGGGCACCTGGCAAGCCAGCCATTTCCATTGGCGGCTGCGTTCGGTGCTATGGGCGGGGGTGTTGTATTTGCTCACCGCGCCGCTGTGGCTTTTGTTCGTGCTGCCGGGTTGGCTGGCGTGGGCAGGGATTTCGCTGTGGTTCCTCTACCGCATCGTGCGCGGCATGGTGGCGATGAACCAGTCCAAAGCTTTGCCGGGCTGAACGCTGCAGTCCAGACCGTTTCCCTTTGTTTTTTCCATGTCACCGATGACTTCCCACGACCCGAACTGCCTGTTTTGCAAAATCATTGCCGGCCAGATCCCGTCCCGCAAGGTGTATGAGGATGACGAGATCTTTGCCTTTCATGACATCCATCCCTGGGCGCCGGTGCATTTCCTGATGGTGCCCAAGCTGCACATCCCGTCGATGGCCCAGGTTCAGCCCGAGCATGCCGGCGTGCTGGGCCGCATGATGGCCTTGGCACCGAAGCTGGCGCTGGAGCAGGGGTGCAACCCCTATCCGGACGGCGGTTTTCGCCTGATCGTCAACACGGGGCTTGAAGGTGGGCAGGAAGTCCACCATTTGCACCTGCATGTGATTGGGGGCCCGCGTCCCTGGCGCAAAGGCTGATGCGGTGGGGGAAAAACCCTGCCGCATACAATGAACCAACGTTTTCTGGAGATTTTCCATGGGTTCCTTTTCCGTATGGCACTGGCTGATTGTGCTGCTGATCGTCGTCCTGGTGTTTGGCACCAAGAAGCTCAAGAACATCGGCTCCGACCTCGGTGGTGCTGTCAAGGGCTTCAAGGACGGCATGAAAGATGGCACCAACCCTGAGTCGTCCGCTACCGGTACCCCCGCTGCAGGCCAGGTGGCCAACCAGTCGGCTGCCGACAAGACCACCATCGATGTCGAAGCCAAGCAAAAGAGCTGAGCGCAGGTACGTTTGATCCATGATTGACATAGGCCTGTCCAAGATGGCGCTGATCGGCGCAGTGGCGCTGATCGTCATTGGTCCCGAGAAGCTGCCCCGCGTGGCGCGCACCGTGGGCACCTTGCTGGGCAAGGCCCAGCGCTATGTGTCCGATGTGAAGGCCGAGGTGAACCGTTCAATGGAGCTCGACGAGCTGCGCAAGATGAAGGACACCGTCGAGGATGCCGCCCGCGATGTGCAGCAGTCCATCCAGACCCAGGCCAGCGATTTCGAGAAAGACTGGACCTCGTCTTTCGAGGCCGACGCCACCGCGCTCGACAGCAGTGCTGTGATCCCGGCCTACAAACATCCCGGCAAGAACTGGCGCCTCAAGCGGGGTGCGGTGCCCCAGTGGTACAAGTCCCGCAATGGGGTGCGCACCAAGGCCTTGTCGGGTGCAGCGCGGGTGGCCCGTTACCGTCCGCGCAAATTCCATTGAGACCACCCGGGGTGGCTAGTCTGGGCCCGGCCTGCAGTCGGGTTCCGTTTCGAGTTTCCTATGTCCCAACCCTCTTCCCCTGAAGACGAACTGGCTGGCACCGAGCAGCCGTTTGTCCAGCACCTGATGGAGCTGCGCGACCGCCTGGTCAAGGCCCTGGCCTCGGTCGCGGTGATGGCCGCGCTGTTGTTCTTCTACCCTGGCCCTGGTGCGCTGTACGACTACCTGGCAGCGCCCCTGGTGGCGCATTTGCCTGCGGGCGCCACGCTGATCGCCACTTCCGTGATCTCGCCCTTCATGGTGCCGCTCAAGATCCTGTTGATGTCGGCCTTTCTGATGGCGCTGCCGTTCGTGCTGTGGCAGGTCTGGGCCTTTGTGGCACCGGGTCTGTATTCGCATGAGAAAAAACTGGTGCTGCCGCTGGTGGTGTCCAGCACGGTGCTGTTCTTCATTGGCGTCGCTTTTTGTTATTTCCTGGTGTTTGGCCAGGTGTTTGCCTTTATCCAGGGCTTTGCGCCCAAGAGCATCACCGCCGCGCCAGACATCGAGGCCTATTTGAGCTTTGTGCTGTCGATGTTCCTGGCCTTTGGCCTGGCCTTCGAGGTGCCGATTGCCGTGGTGCTGCTGGCCCGCATGGGCATCGTCAGCGTGCAAAAGCTCAAGGATTTTCGGGGCTACTTCATCGTGCTGGCGTTTGTGATTGCCGCCATCGTGACGCCCCCCGATGTGGTCTCGCAGCTGGCGCTGGCCATTCCGATGTGCCTGCTGTACGAAGTGGGCATCTGGGCGGCGCAAGTGTTCATCAAGCACACCCAGGCCCCAGAGGCGGCCGACGACACGCCGGCCGCCTCCTGACTCCACGCCCAGCCAGACAGCACCGTGCAAGGTGCGATACAGCAAAAAGGCGGCTCTTTGGAGCCGCCTTTGTTTTGGGCGCTGTGCGCACAGAGGCAGAGGAGGAGGGCGCTGCGCGCCTTTGTCCCCTGGTCGTTCAGCGCCGCGGGGCCCTGGAAGCGCGGGGGCGCACGCCTGGGGCAATTTTCAGCACCAGCGCGGCATTGCCCCGGCGGATTTCGAAGCTGGCTGGTGTGCCTGGTTTCAGGCCCGCCACCGTGTTGAGCAGGACCGCCACATTCCCAACGTCCTGGCCCTCCACGCGCACGATCACATCGCCAGGGCGCATGCCGCCTTGGGCAGCGGGGCCATCCTGCAGCACACCGGTGATGATCACCCCCTCGCTGGCCTTGACGCCAAAGGTTTCCGCCAGTTCGGGCGATAGCTCGTTGGGCTCCACGCCAATCCAGCCACGGGTGACCTGGCCATCGCGCACGATGCCGTCCAGCACCTGTTTGGCGGTGGAGACCGGAATCGCAAAACCGATTCCCATGCTGCCGCCCGAGCGCGAATAGATGGCGGTGTTGATGCCCAGCAAATGCCCTTGCACATCCACCAGCGCACCGCCGGAGTTGCCCGGGTTGATGGCCGCATCGGTCTGGATGAAATTTTCAAAGGTGTTGATGCCCAGCTGGGTGCGCCCCAGGGCGCTGACGATGCCGCTGGTCACCGTCTGTCCTACGCCAAACGGGTTGCCAATCGCCAGCACCTGGTCGCCCACCGCGATCTCCTCGGCGTGGCCCAAGACGATCACGGGCAGTTTGTCCAGGTCGATTTTCAGGATCGCCAGGTCGGTGTCGGGGTCGGTGCCGATGACTTGGGCACGCGTCTTGCGGCTGTCGCTGAGGGTGACCTCGATGTCGTCCGCACCTTCGACCACATGGTTGTTGGTCAGGATGTAGCCCTCGGGGCTGACGATCACGCCGCTGCCCAGTCCCGCCTGCTGCTGGTTGCCCTGGTCGCCAAAGAAGAATTCGAACCAGGGGTCGTTGCTGCGCGGGTGCCGCACGGCTTTGCTGGTATTGATGCTGACCACGGCAGGCGCGGCCTTGCGTGCTGCCGCGCTCAGGCTGCCGGCCGGTGGCTGGGCCCCTGCTGGGTGCGGCGCTTCGAGCACCTGCACCCCCGCACCCGCCAGGTAACGGCCCTGGCGCGCCCAGTCGGGCTGCAGGGTGGCGACCACGAAATACGCGGCCACCAGGACCGTCACGCTTTGAGAAAACAGCAACCAGAGTCGTTTCATGGGGCAGGGCTCGCAGGAAAAGGGCGCGCTGTGTCACCGCACCGCAAAGCGTGCATTGTCCCTCAGCTCCCAAGCCCTTTCCGGCGTCGGGGCGTCAGCCTGGCACGACAATCCAGTCCATGCAAACCACCCGACACGAACTGCTGCAGGCCCTGGATCGGCTGCTGCAACCCGCCTTGTTCAAAGACTACGGTCCCAACGGCCTGCAGGTCGAAGGCAAGCCCGAGGTCCGGCGCATCGTCAGTGGCGTCACGGCCAGCCGGGCGCTGATCGATGCGGCGATTGCCGAGGGCGCCGACGCGATCCTGGTGCACCACGGCCTGTTCTGGCGCGGCCAGGATGGGCGCGTGACCGGCTGGATGAAGCAGCGCCTGCAGCGCTTGCTGGCCCATGACATCAACCTGTTCGCCTACCACCTGCCGCTGGACGCACACCCCACCCTGGGCAACAACGCCCAACTGGGCCTGCAATTGGGCTGGGAGGCCGATCGCCGTTGGGGTGAGCAAGACCTGGGCTTTGCGGCGCCGGTGGCTTTTGCCGACGCGCAGGCGCTCGCGGCCCATGTGGGTGCGGTGCTTGGGCGCCCAGTCACTTGCGTGGCTGCGGAGCCCCGTCCCATCCGCCGCGTGGCCTGGTGCACGGGCGGGGCGCAGGGCTATTTCGAGGCGGCCATCGCGGCCGGGGCCGACGCCTTTGTGACCGGCGAAATCTCCGAACCCCAGGCGCATCTGGCGCGGGAGACCGGTGTGGCCTTTCTGGCCGCAGGCCACCATGCGACCGAGCGCTACGGCGCCCCGGCGGTGGCCGAGCAGATCGCCCGGCAGTTGGGCCTGGAGCACCGTTTCATCGAAATCGACAACCCGGCGTAAGCCAGGGCATATTCGATCGCATATTTGCTATTAAATAAATAGCTGGTACCGCTGGTATTGATTGGCCTGGAGGGCAATTTGAATGAAACCTTTGGTTCTGACCCCTGGGGACCCAGCGGGCATTGGCCCGGAGATCGTGGCCAAGGCCTTCCGCGATGCGCCACAGGAACTGCGCGGCTGCTTTGTGGTGGGCGAGCTCCATACCGTGCGCCGTGCAGCGCAATGCCTGGAGCGGCCAGGCCAGCTGAGCTTGCCTGTCGCGGTGATTGCCCACCCCGACGAGGTGTGGGAAGTCCCGCCCCGCTGCCTGCCGCTTCTGCCTTTGCCCGGTTTGCCAGGCCCCGTGCCTTGGGGGCAGGTGAGCGCCGAGGCCGGTCGTGCCGCGGCCGAGGCGGTGGTCTGGGCGGCCCGGGCTTCCCTGCGCGGCGAAGTGGCGGGCCTGGTCACTGCGCCCCTGAACAAGGAAGCCCTGCACGCGGCGGGCGTGCCCTTCCCGGGCCACACCGAGCTGCTGCAGGCCGAAGCAGCGGCCTATGCGGGTGCCTCTATCGCACAGATGCCCGTGCGGATGATGCTGGCCAGCGACGCGCTGCGCACGGTGCTGGTCAGCATCCACGTCTCGCTACGTCAGGCGATTGAGGCGGTGACCTACGATCAGGTGCTACAAACGATTCAGATCACCCACGAAGCCCTGTCCCGCATGTTGGGCCGGGTACCCCGGATCGCTGTGGCGGGCTTGAACCCCCATGCGGGGGAGGGTGGCCTGATGGGCCGAGAGGAGATCGAGGTGATTGCGCCAGCTGTTGCGGCGGCGCAACAGGCTGGTTTGCAGGTCCTTGGTCCGCTGGCGCCAGACACGGTGTTCATGCGCGCCCGCCAGGCGCCGGACCATCCTGCCGAATTCGATGTGGTGCTCGCCATGTACCACGACCAGGGCCTGATCCCCATCAAGTACCTGGGCTTGGACAGCGGCGTGAACGTCACCCTGGGCCTGCCCTTGGTGCGCACCAGTCCGGACCATGGCACGGCTTTTGACATTGCCGGCCAGGGCGTGGCCGACGCGCGCAGCCTGATCGAGGCGGTGCGCTTGGCGCGACGCCTGTCGGCTTGAATGGGGGCAAAAGGCCCTGTCGCCTCCTGCTGGGGGGGCGGTAGGGCCTGTACACAGCCGGATCAGCGCTTGGTGAGGCTGTCCCGAATTTCGCGCAGCAGCAAGATGTCCTCTGCGGGGGGGGGAGGGGCTGCCGGTGTCGCAGGGGCGCTGTCGATCGGCTGGCGCTTGAGACGGTTGATTTGCTTGACCATCATGAAAATGATGAATGCCAGGATCAGGAAATTCACCGCCACGGTGATGAAGCTGCCGTAGGCAAACACGGGCACACCGGCTTTGCGCAGGGCGTCCAGGGTGTTGGCTGTGCCATCGGGAACAGGGCCCAGCGCCATGAACAGATTGGAGAAATCCAGCTTTCCAAACACCAGGCCCACAACCGGCATGATGAGGTCGGACACCACCGAATCCACGATCTTGCCGAAGGCCCCGCCAATGATGACACCCACAGCCAAATCGATCACATTGCCCTTGATGGCAAATTCCCGGAATTCTTGAACAACGCTCATGGAGACTCCTTTTCCTGCATGCTTGGGGAACTGCACTGCACAGTTCCTGTCACAGCATTCTGCCAAGGTGCGGCCAGGGCATTGGTATTTTCACTCCGCTACAATGTGCGGTTGACCCCAACACAGTGATGTAGACCGAGGATTCCCATGAGTGACACACCAGTCGACACCAGTAAACGGACGTGGCTGATTGCGTCCGGATGCGCCGGTGCCGTTGGCGGAGTGGCCGTAGCCGTGCCATTCGTCAGCAGCTTCCAGCCTTCGGAGAGAGCCAAAGCGGCCGGCGCCGCCGTTGAAGTGGACATTTCCGCCCTGAAACCCGGCGAAAAATTGACCGTTGAATGGCGCGGGAAGCCCGTCTGGATCCTCAAGCGCACGCCCGAGCAGCTCGCTTCGCTGGAAAAGACCGATCCGCAGGTGGCCGATCCCCAATCCGAGCGCAAGACGTATCCAATCCCGGAATACGCAAAGAACCAGCACCGCTCGATCAAGCCTGAAGTTTTTGTCGGTGTGGGCATCTGCACCCACCTGGGTTGCTCGCCCGGTGACAAGTTCCAGACAGGTCCCCAGCCGTCGTTGCCCGATGATTGGCAAGGTGGTTTTCTGTGTGCCTGCCATGGCTCCACATTTGATGTCGCTGGCCGCGTTTTCAAGAACAAGCCTGCACCCGACAACCTGGAAGTCCCACCCCACATGTATTTGTCTGATACGCGCCTATTGATCGGCGAAGACAAGAAAGCCTGAGGTGAATCAAGATGGCTGAATTCAAGGAAATCTCCCCGAACGCTTCCGCCGGCGCCAAGGTGTCGAATTGGTTCGAAAACCGTTTCCCGACGGCCTTCGACGCCTACCGCGTTCACTTGGCGGAGTACTACGCACCGAAGAACTTCAACTTCTGGTACTTCTTCGGTTCTCTGGCGTTGCTGGTGCTCGTGATCCAGATCGTGACTGGTATTTTCCTGGTCATGCACTACAAGCCAGATGCCAACCTGGCATTTGCTTCGGTTGAGTACATCATGCGCGATGTGCCCTGGGGCTGGCTGATCCGTTACATGCACTCTACGGGCGCCTCGGCCTTCTTCGTGGTGGTATACCTGCACATGTTCCGCGGACTGATCTACGGCAGCTACCGAAAGCCACGTGAGCTGGTCTGGATTTTCGGTTGTGCAATTTTCCTGTGCCTGATGGCGGAGGCCTTTATGGGCTACCTGCTGCCTTGGGGCCAGATGTCCTACTGGGGCGCCCAGGTGATCGTGAACCTGTTTGCTGCTATTCCCTTCATTGGTCCCGATCTGGCCCTGCTGATCCGTGGCGACTACGTGGTGGGCGACGCGACCCTGAACCGCTTCTTCAGTTTCCACGTCATCGCCGTGCCGCTGGTGCTGCTGGGCCTGGTGGTTGCGCACTTGCTGGCACTGCACGACGTGGGTTCCAACAACCCCGACGGCGTGGAAATCAAGGGTCCCAACGCGCCCAAGGATGCCAAAGGCAAGCCTCTCGATGGCATTCCTTTCCATCCTTACTACACCGTACACGATGTTCTGGGTGTCAGTGTGTTCCTGATGGCATTCACCGCTGTGGTGTTCTTTGCACCTGAGTTTGGTGGCTATTTCCTAGAGTACAACAACTTTATTCCAGCCGATCCGCTGACCACACCGCTGCACATCGCGCCGGTCTGGTATTTCACCCCGTTCTACTCGATGCTGCGTGCCATTACCAGCGAAATGATGTATGCCCTGATCGCCTGTGTGTTGGCGGGTGCCTTCCTTGGCGTGGTCAAGGCCAAGCTGCCTGGCATCTTTAAGGCTGCCATCGTGATGGGTGCTTTGGTAGTTAGCGTGCTGATGCTTTCCATCGACGCCAAGTTCTGGGGTGTGGTGGTGATGGGCGGTGCCGTGATCATCCTGTTCTTCCTGCCATGGCTGGACAACTGTGAGGTCAAGTCGATCCGCTATCGCCCTGACTGGCACAAATACCTCTACGCAGTCTTCGTGGTCAACTTCGTGATCCTGGCGTACTTGGGTGTGCAACCACCTTCACCACTGGGTGAACGCGTGTCCCAAGTGGGTACCTTGTTCTACTTCGGCTTTTTCCTGCTGATGCCCTGGTGGAGCCGTGTGGGTGCCACCAAACCCGTGCCGGCCCGTGTGACCTTTGCTGCGCATTGAGAACCTCCGGAGAACAACAATGAAAAAACTGTTACTCACATTGGTCGCTGCGCTGGGTCTGGTGGCGGGCTCTGCCCAGGCCGCAGGTGGCGGTATTGCTTGGGACAAGGCACCCAACAAAACGAATGATCTGGCCGCCTTGCAAAATGGGGCCAAGGTGTTCGTGAACTACTGCCTGGGTTGTCACTCGGCTGCGTTCATGCGTTTCAACCGCCTGCGCGACATTGGTCTGACCGATCAGCAGATCAAGGACAATCTTTTGTTCACCACTGAAAAAGTCGGTGACACCATGAAGGCTGCGATTGATCCCAAGCAGGCCAAAGACTGGTTTGGCGCCAATCCGCCAGACCTGACACTGATCGCCCGTTCGCGTGCAGGCGCCAATGGAACTGGTGCAGACTATCTCTACACCTTCCTGCGCACGTTCTACCGTGACGAAAATAAGCCCACTGGCTGGAACAACCTGGCTTTCCCGAACGTCGGTATGCCGCATGCACTTTGGGAGTTGCAAGGTGAACGCAAGCCGGTCTTCGAAGAGCATGAGAGCCACGGCCACACGGTGCAGACCCTCAAAGGCTGGGAGCAGATCAAACCCGGCGCCATGTCGCCATTGCAGTACGACCAGGCCATTGGTGATCTGGTTGCTTATCTGCAATGGATGGGAGAGCCTGCCCAGAACACCCGTACCCGCATTGGTGTTTGGGTCCTGATTTTCTTGGGCTTCTTCACCATCGCCGCCTGGAGACTGAATGCAGCCTTCTGGAAGGATGTGAAGTAAGCATCTGCCATGCCTTGGCGCCCTTTTTCAAGGGTGCCTGTTCTTCATAGAGTGGCTGCACATGCAGTCCACTCTTTTTGATTTTTAGGAAGCTCTCACATGATGGTGCTCTACTCGGGAACGACTTGCCCCTTTTCTCATCGTTGTCGCTTTGTACTGTTTGAAAAAGGCATGGATTTTGAAATCCGTGATGTGGATCTGTACAACAAGCCAGAAGACATCAGCGTGATGAACCCTTACGGCCAGGTTCCTATCCTGGTTGAACGGGACTTGATTTTGTACGAGTCCAACATCATCAACGAGTACATTGATGAGCGCTTTCCTCACCCCCAATTGATGCCAGGTGATCCCGTTGACCGCGCGCGTGTCCGGTTGTTCTTGTTGAATTTTGAGAAAGAGCTTTTCGTGCATGTCAGCACACTGGAATCCAGGGCCAGCAAAGGCAACGACAAACTGCACGAGAAAGCCCGTGTTCACATTCGTGACCGCTTGACGCAGTTGGCTCCGGTCTTCTTGAAGAACAAGTACATGCTTGGTGACAATTTTTCGATGTTGGATGTCGCCATCGCACCATTGCTGTGGCGCCTCGATTACTACGGCATTGAGTTGAGTAAGAACGCCGCACCTTTGCTGAAGTATGCAGAGCGCATCTTCTCGCGTCCTGCCTACATCGAAGCGCTGACCCCGTCTGAAAAAGTGATGCGCAAATAAGCGCCACCATCTTTTGCGACAGTTCAAGGCGCATTTTCACTATGCAAGACTCGGCCACAACCTCTACCAAACCATACCTGATCCGTGCGCTCCACGAGTGGTGCTCTGACAATGGATTCACTCCATACTTGGCTGTCAGTGTGGATGCCACCGTTCATGTTCCGATGGAATATGTCAGCGGGGGTGAGATCGTCTTGAATGCCAGTTACGACGCCACCAGCGCTTTGCAGTTGGGCAATGAACACATTCGGTTCAAAGCCCGTTTTGGCGGGAAGCCCCGCGACATTGCTGTCCCCGTTGACCGTGTTTTGGCGATCTATGCGCGTGAAAATGGCCAGGGCATGGCTTTTCCTCCGCCGGAAGACCTGCTGCCTCTGTCTGAAAATGACGGCCTGGGTGAACCTGCATCTGCGAACTACGATGTGCCTGCCAAGGCCTCGACCGATGCTGGACCAGCGGAGCGCCGCATCGTTCAGCTGGTTCCGGCCTTGACGCCCGTGGAAGAAAAGGCGGGCCAAGAAGACCATTCGCCCCAGCCGCCCACAACCGGTGGTGGGCGGCCTGCCCTTAAGCGCATCAAATAAGGGAAATTTCCCGAAAAACACCCGAAGCTACGCTATAATTTTTTCAGTGCCGGTTTAGCTCAGTTGGTAGAGCACCCGCCTTGTAAGCGGTAGGTCGTCAGTTCGAATCCGACAACCGGCACCATTCATGGCGCAAAGTCATGATTAGCCTGAGTTTTCAGGCGTATCTCTTTCACCATCCACCCTCTTCTGTTCAGCTCAGCCACAAGGCTGGGAATTAAGTTGCGTACTTTTGCTGCAGCGGCGTTGCTGCGCACCAGCAGGCACCAGCAGTTTCCCTCGATGGGGCCAGGTGTCAGGCTGCTGCGCAACGCTCCGGGCAAGAGCGGTTCAATCACACGCAGTCGCTCTTGTGATTCGCGCGCCAAGGCTGTCAGTTTTGCCAATGTGGGCGCTTCCTCCGTGGCCTGCAGTACGGTGATGGCGGAGTGATGGCGTCGCATGGTGGTTTGTGGATCGGATGGGGCACCATGCGCGCAAAGTGCGCGCGCGCAGGGGCGGCTTCCCTCGCGAAGTGCCTGTGATGGGCACGGTTAGAATCGTTCAAAGAGCACAGTGTCGCATTCCTACAGCGTGCGCGAGTGTCTCATTGTCCTTCTCTTTTTATCAAGGAAATGCGTCTGCTTGCTGGCCCCCGAATTGCGAGGGCGCATCAGACTTGTCTGCATGGCTACCAACTTCCTCACCAAAATCTTCGGCAGTCGAAATGACCGTCTCTTGAAGCAGTATCGCAAGACCGTTGCGCGCATCAATGCCCTTGAGCCAGATTTTGAGAAGCTCAGTGATGAAGCTTTGCGCGGCAAAACGCAAGAATTCAAGACCCGCCTGCAAAAGGGCGAAACCTTGGATGCCTTGCTCCCTGAAGCATTTGCTGTGGTTCGCGAAGGCTCCAAACGCGTAATGAAGATGCGCCATTTTGATGTCCAGCTGCTGGGTGGCATGGCGCTTCACTTCGGAAAAATTGCGGAAATGCGCACTGGTGAGGGCAAGACCCTGACTGCGACCCTGCCGGTTTACCTCAATGCCCTGGCTGGCAAGGGGGTGCACGTGGTGACTGTCAACGATTACCTCGCCAACCGTGATGCCCAGTGGATGGGTAGGCTGTATCAGTTCTTGGGATTGACGGTGGGTATCAACCTGCCGCAAATGTCCAGGGAGGACAAGCAAGCTGCATACCGTGCAGACATTACCTATGGGACCAACAATGAGTACGGGTTTGATTACTTGCGTGACAACATGGTCTATGAAGCACAGGACCGTGTGCAAAATGCCCTGAACTTTGCAATCGTCGACGAGGTGGACTCCATCCTGATCGATGAGGCCCGAACACCTTTGATCATCAGCGGCCAAGCCGATGACCATACTGCACTGTACGTTGCCATGAACAAGGTGGTTCCCTTGCTGGTCCGACAGGAGGGGGAGGCCGATCCCCGCACTGGTGAAGGCGTCACCAAGCCAGGGGATTTCACGGTTGACGAAAAATCGCACCAGATTTTCCTCACGGAGCAGGGGCATGAAACAGCCGAGCGTGTCCTAGCCAGCCACGGCTTGCTCCCCGAAGGAGCGTCGGTTTATGACCCCGCACACATTGCACTGATGCACCATTTGTACGCTGCTCTGCGTGCACACCATGTGTACCATCGCGATCAGCACTACGTCGTACAAAATGGCGAGATCGTGATCGTGGACGAGTTCACGGGTCGCCTGATGGCTGGGCGCCGGTGGAGCGATGGCTTGCACCAGGCGGTGGAGGCCAAGGAGGGTGTCAGTATCCAGGCTGAAAACCAGACCATGGCCTCCATCACTTTCCAGAATTATTTCCGCTTGTATTCCAAGCTTGGAGGCATGACTGGAACCGCCGACACTGAAGCCTACGAGTTTCAGGAAATTTATGGTCTGGAAACTGTGGTCATTCCGCCAAACCGGCCGAGTTTGCGCGAAGACCAGCTTGATCGGGTCTATAAGACCACGCAAGAAAAATACAAGGCGGCCATCGCAGACATCCGCGAATGTCATGGGCGAGGCCAGCCGGTGCTCGTGGGTACAACCTCCATTGAAAATTCGGAAATCATTGCTCAGCTCCTGACAGCCGAAGGTTTGCCGCACCAAGTCCTGAATGCCAAGCAGCATGCGCGTGAGGCGGACATCGTTGCACAAGCAGGTCGCCAAGGCATGATCACCATTGCGACCAACATGGCAGGTCGTGGGACAGACATTGTCCTCGGCGGCAACATCGAAAAATTGTTGGAGGCTGTAGAGAAAAATCCCGAACTGGATGAGGCCGCTCGCCAAGCACACGCTCAGCAAATCCGGGAAGAGTGGCAAGTTCACAACCAGAAAGTTAAGGAACTTGGAGGCTTGCGCATCATTGCCACAGAGCGCCATGAGTCCCGTCGCATTGACAACCAGTTGCGAGGCCGTTCTGGTCGACAAGGCGATCCTGGCTCTTCCCGTTTTTACCTGAGTCTGGACGACGCGCTCATGCGCATCTTTGCTGGTGATCGTGTCCGGGCGATCATGGACCGCCTCAAGATGCCGGAAGGCGAGGCCATTGAGGCCGGCATCGTCACGCGCAGTATCGAATCAGCGCAACGGAAGGTCGAGGCGCGTAACTTTGACATTCGCAAACAGTTGCTGGAGTACGACGATGTCGCCAACGACCAGCGCAAGGTCATCTACCAACAGCGCAATGAAATTCTGGATGCGCTGGACCTCACCGAACTGATCGCGGCCATGCGCCAAGAATCCGCCATGGAGCTGGTTCGTCAGTATGTGCCTGCAGAGTCCCTGGAAGAGCAATGGGATCTCGTCAGCCTTGAAAAAGTGATCGCTGAAGAGTGGCAACTGCACCTTCCCCTCAGCACTTGGGTCCAGGAAGCGGAGGCCATTACTGAGGAAGACATCCTTGAGCGTGTCCTGCAGGCTGCGAACGAGGCTTTTGAAGCAAAGGTACAGGCAATTGGCCGTGAAAACTTCACCCAGTTTGAACGGATGGTGTTGCTGCAGAGCTTTGACACCAACTGGCGTGACCATCTGAGTGCCCTAGACTATTTGCGCCAAGGCATCCATTTGCGTGGCTATGCGCAAAAACAGCCCAAACAGGAATATAAGCGCGAGGCCTTTGAGCTTTTCCGTCAGCTTATTTCCCAGGTTCGCAATGAGGTCACCAGAACCTTGATGACCGTACAGGTGCAATCCACTGCGCAGTTGGACCAAGCGGCTTTTGACATGGAAAACCGTGCCGAGAGCCTGGTTAAGGCAGCGGTCAATTCAGCCGTCTCTGTGGCTTCTGAAGGTGACCAGAGTGCCCAGCCAGACCTTCCTGCACTCTGGGCTGCGCAGGGCATTCGTGTTGGCCGCAATGACCCATGCCCTTGCGGCAGTGGCCAAAAGTACAAGCTTTGTCACGGCAAACTGGCCTGATCGCCTTGCCGCCTGGATAGGCCGTTGCTGCTGTCCTGATTTCGATTTTCCTCGCCTTTGAATTGAAAGTGCTCCATGCCTGTCAACCTTTCCGCTCCTGTGTCTACAGACCTTTTTCCAGTGCCTGGTGTTCGCATTGGTGTGGTCGAAGCTGGGGTTCGTAAAGCCAAGCGCAAGGATGTGACGGTCTTTGTCCTGGATCCTGGTACCTCTGTTGCAGGGGTCTTTACCAAGAACCGTTTTTGCGCTGCTCCTGTCCAAGTTTGTCAATCGCACCTGGCGTCTGGTGCCCAGATCCGTGCCCTGCTGGTGAACACCGGTAACGCCAACGCTGGCACGGGTCAAGATGGCTTGGCGCGAACGCTTCGTTCTTGTCGTGCATTGGCACAGGAACTGGACCTAGACCCTTCTCAGGTCCTGCCGTTTTCCACTGGTGTGATCATGGAGCCCTTGCCGGTGGAGCGAATTGAAGCTGCCCTGCCACAGGCATTGGCCCAGCTGTCTGAATCCAATTGGGCCCTGGCAGCGGAGGGCATCATGACTACCGACACCCTGCCCAAGGCATTCAGTGAACAGGTGGAGCTTGCTGGTAGCACCGTCACGGTCACGGGGATCAGCAAAGGGGCTGGCATGATTCGCCCCAACATGGCCACAATGCTGGGCTTCCTGGCAACCGATGCACGGATCGCCCCTGCACTTTTGCCCGCCGTGGCAAAACGCCTGGCAGATACCTCTTTCAATCGCATCACCATTGACGGTGACACGTCTACCAACGATTCCTTCATCGTGATGGCGACCCAGAAAGCCACCAATGTCCTTGTCGACACACTGGACGGTGGGGATGGTGCCCGCTTGTTTGCCGCGATGGAGCGGGTGGCACAAAAACTCGCACAGGCGATTGTCAGGGATGGTGAAGGTGCGACCAAGTTCATCACGGTCCAGGTGGACGAAGGGCGTGATACCGCAGAGTGCCAGCAAGTGGCGTATGCCATCGCCCATTCTCCTTTGGTCAAAACGGCGTTTTATGCCAGTGATCCGAATCTGGGTCGTATCTTGGCGGCTGTGGGCTATGCAGGCATTGAAGATTTAGACCAAAACAAGATAGATCTCTACCTCGACGATGTCTGGGTTGCGAAACAGGGGGGGCGTAACCCGACGTACCAGGAAGAGTCGGGTCAAAGCGTGATGCAACAGTCTGAAATTACCATCCGCGTGGTGTTGGGTCGTGGAAATGCGCAAGCCACTGTGTGGACCTGCGATTTGAGCCACGATTATGTATCGATCAATGCCGATTACCGCTCCTGAGAAAACTGGTACTGACATGGATGCTGAAAAAAAATTGCTGGACTTCCTGGGTCGGGCTGAGAGCTTCCTCGCCAAGATTGACAAAATCCTGCCTGCACCTTTGGCTGCACCAGATCCGAAAGCGCACCTGGCGTGGCGATTTGTCCGGAGGGACCGACAGTTCCCCAGGTTGGAACCGATTCGGAACCTGGGTCTGGTCCGTTTCGTTGACCTGATCAACGTCGATGTGCAGAAACAAAAAATTCAACAAAACACACTGAATTTCGTTCAAGGTCGACCCGCCAACAACGTGTTGCTCACGGGTTCCCGGGGCACTGGAAAATCGTCTTTGGTCAAGGCTTGTTTGGAGGCTTATGCGCACCAGGGATTGCGTTTGGTTGAGGTAGACAAGGACCATCTTGTCGATCTGCCAGAGATTGTGGAAGTCCTTGCGCCTTTGCCTGAAAAGTTCATCATCTTTTGCGATGACCTGAGTTTTGAAAGCGGCGAGCCTGGTTACAAATCCTTGAAATCCATTCTGGATGGCTCGGTGTTCGCCACAACCTCCAACGTGCTCATTTATGCCACCAGCAATCGCCGGCACCTGTTGCCCGAGTACATGAGCGAAAACATGGCGTACCGGCACACTGACGATGGTGAGGTGCACCCCGCCGAAGGGGTTGAAGAGAAGATCTCTTTGTCCGAACGCTTTGGGTTGTGGATCAGTTTCTATCCGTTTGGACAAAACGAATACCTTTCCATCGTGGACCAGTGGTTGCGGTTTTTCCAGCACCCGATGACGGACTTGGCCAAGGTGCATGCCGACGCCCTGGTCTGGGCACTTGAGCGCGGCTCCCGCAGTGGCCGCGTGGCGTACCAGTTCGCCAAAGATTGTGTGGGGCGCGCATGACCTGGACTGATGCGCCCAAGCGGGTGGATGTGGCCATCGCCATCTTTGTCCGTGAAGATGGCGCACTGCTCTTTACAAGCCGGCCCGACGGCAAGCCGTTTGCTGGCTACTGGGAGTTTCCAGGGGGCAAGGTTGAGCCCGGAGAGACTCTGGAGCAGGCCCTTGAGCGCGAACTCTTGGAAGAGTTGGGTGTCCGCATCACAGCATCTCGTCTTTGGAAAGTGACAGAGTACGAATACCCCCACGCTTTGGTGCGGCTGCACTGGTGCGTCGTTGAACAATGGCAGGGGGAATTCAAGGCCTTGGAGGCCCAGCAGATCCGTTGGGAGCCTCTCCCAACCGCCCTCCAGCCCTTGCTGCCCGCATCCCTTCCCATCTTGCAAGAACTGCATGAAAAAGGATTTTCCGCTTCGCCCTGAGCTTGCCCTGGACGATGAACACCCATGATTCCTCCCGAAGACATTCTTTCGCTGCCAAGCCTTGCCCGGGTACTGATTTCTGGTGGGGCGCTGCCTGTGCGCTTGGCTCAAGAAGTCTTCGAAAAATCGAAAATATCCAACAAGCCATTCATCGAAGAACTGCTCCAAACCGGCAAGGTAGTTTCTCGGGACCTCGTACACACCTTGTCGGTGGCCTTGACCATTCCATCCCTGGACCTGGCAGCCCTGGACCTGCGGCGCCTGCCCAAAGATACCCTGGACCACAAACTGATGGTGTTGCACCAGGTTCTGGTCTTGGCCAAACTGGGAAACCGTTTGTTGGTTGCCACGGCCGACCCCACGAACCAAGAGATACAGGAAAAGGTCAAGTTTGCGGCCCAGATGCCCATCGACTGGGTGGTTGTTGACGCCCAAAAGCTCGCACAGATCCTGCAGCAAAAGAGCGCAGAGACAGCCCTTCCTGTCGATACCAGCGTGCATCCTTCGGATGAATTCGGATTTGAGCAGGTGCTGGAAGAGGCCAGTCCCTCGCTGGAACTCACGTCCGAACTGGAAGATGCGCCAGTGGTCAAGTTCCTACAAAAAATGCTCTCGGATGCGGTCAACATGTCTGCATCGGACCTGCACTTTGAACCTTACGAAAATACCTACCGGGTGCGGTTTCGGATCGATGGCGAATTGCGTGAGATTTCCTCCCCCCCTTTGGCCATCAAGGAAAAACTTGCTTCACGCATCAAGGTGCTTTCCCGCCTCGACATTTCTGAAAAGAGGGTCCCCCAGGATGGACGGATGAAGCTCAAGATGGGCATGGGGCGTCTGATTGATTTTCGGGTCAGCACTTTGCCCACCTTGTTCGGCGAGAAGATCGTGATTCGAATTCTCGACTCGAACAGCGCCAAAATGGGCATCGATGCCTTGGGTTACGAACCTGTGGAAAAAGAGCGGCTGTTGCAGGCCATCCACCGGCCATACGGGATGATTCTCGTGACTGGACCCACGGGCTCTGGAAAAACGGTATCGCTCTACACCTGTTTGAACATTTTGAACAAACCCGGGGTGAACATCGCCACCGTGGAAGATCCCTCGGAAATCAACTTGCCAGGTGTCAACCAGGTGAACGTCAACGAGAAAGCCGGACTGACATTTTCGGTGGCGCTACGGGCGTTTTTGCGCCAGGACCCGGATGTCATCATGGTCGGTGAGGTGCGCGACCTGGAAACGGCAGACATCGCCATCAAGGCAGCCCAGACGGGTCACCTGGTCTTGACCACCGTCCATACCAACGACGCTCCATCGACCCTCACGCGCCTACGCAACATGGGCATTGCCCCGTTCAACATCGCCTCCAGTGTGATTTTGATTACGGCGCAGCGTCTGGCCCGACGCCTGTGTGTTCAGTGCAAGACCGAGACAGAGTTTCCGCCCCGCCCAAGTTTGCTCCAGGCTGGTTTTCGCGAGGAAGATCTGGATGGCTCCTGGCCACTGTACAAAGCCGTTGGTTGTGCGCATTGTTCCGGTGGTTACAAAGGGCGCCTGGGGATCTACCAGGTGATGCCGATCTCAGAAGAGATCCAGAAGATCATCCTGCGCGATGGCAGTGTGCTGGAAATTGAAGCCCAAGCACGGCGTGAAGGGGTCTTGTCCCTGCGTGAATCGGGTTTGCACAAGGTCCGCCTGGGCTTGACTTCGCTGGAAGAAGTCTTGTCGGTCACCAATTGAAGATTGTTTGAGGGCGCTATGGCAACTCTTGGGGCAAAAAGCGAAGTCAAGGACCATGTCTTTGTCTGGGAAGGCAAGGACCGCAACGGCAAGACCGTGCGTGGCGAGGTCCGTGCCGTGGGCGAAAGCCAGGTCAAGGCCACCTTGCGCCGGCAGGGGGTGATCCCTGTAAAGATTGAAAAACGCCGGATGCGTGCGGGGCGCAGCATCAAGCCCAAAGACATCGCCCTCTTCACCCGCCAGTTGGCCACCATGATGAAGGCGGGAGTTCCCTTGCTCCAGGCCTTTGACATCGTTGGGCGGGGCAACACCAACCCCAGCATCACCAAGCTTCTGAACGATTTGCGTGCCGACGTCGAAACCGGGACCTCGCTCAACGGCGCCTTCCGTAAATACCCCATGTATTTCGACAGCCTGTATTGCAATCTGGTGGAGGCTGGGGAGGCTGCAGGCATTCTGGAGGCCTTGCTGGACCGCTTGGCCCTGTACATGGAAAAAACGGAGGCCATCAAGTCCAAGATCAAGTCTGCCTTGATGTACCCCATTTCGGTGATCGTAGTCGCGTTCGTCGTGGTCGCAGTGATCATGATCTTCGTGATCCCTGCATTCAAAGAGGTGTTCACCTCTTTTGGCGCCGATTTGCCAGGGCCCACGCTGTTCGTGATGGGCATGAGCGAGATGTTCGTCCAGTGGTGGTGGCTGATCTTTGGTGTCTTGGGCGGAGGGGTTTTCTTCTTTCTGCAAGCCTGGCGCAGGAGCGAAAAGGTCCAGATGTTCATGGACCGCCTGATGCTGCGCCTGCCCGTGTTTGGTGAGCTGGTGGAAAAATCCGCCGTCGCCCGCTGGACCCGCACCCTGTCCACCATGTTTGCTGCCGGTGTTCCCTTGGTCGAGGCCTTGGACTCTGTGGGCGGGGCTGCGGGCAATTCGGTGTACCAGATGGCCACCGAAAAGATCCAGCAAGAAGTTTCCACCGGTACCAGCCTCACTGTGGCGATGGGAAACACCAACGTTTTTCCTTCCATGGTGCTGCAGATGTGCGCCATTGGTGAGGAATCGGGCTCGATTGACCACATGCTGGGCAAGGCCGCCGATTTCTACGAACAGGAAGTCGATGACATGGTGGCCGGGCTCTCTAGCCTGATGGAGCCCATCATCATCGTGTTCCTTGGCAGCATCATTGGGGGCATCGTCGTCTCGATGTACCTCCCCATTTTCAAACTGGGCCAGGTGGTTTGATGGCGCCCGACGCATTCTGGAGCCTTCTGGTCGCACTGCTGGGCCTGGTGGTGGGCAGTTTCCTGAATGTGCTCATCCTGCGCCTGCCCAAGATGCTGGAGCGCCAGTGGCGTACCGAGTGCCAGCAGTACCTGCAGTCCGAGTCCACCTTGCCTTCGCCTTCCACTGTGGCAGCCGAGGCACCCAAGTTCAACCTGGCCCATCCCCGGTCCCACTGTCCTGGCTGCGGTCACCAGCTCCGCTGGTATGAAAACATTCCCGTCCTGAGCTATTGCGGCTTGCGTGGACGTTGCTCCGCCTGCGGATCCCGGGTGTCCTGGCGCTATCCCATGGTGGAGTTGCTGACCGCAGGGATCTTTGTCTGGCTCTTCCAGCGCTGGGGGCTGGGGGCCGAGTGGCTGGCCTGGATGGTTTTTTCGGTCCTGCTTTTGTCCCTGGCCTTCATTGACTGGGACACCACCCTGCTGCCTGACGACCTGACCTACCCCCTGCTTTGGTCCGGCCTGCTGGCTGCCAATTTTTCCTTGATTTCCGTGGGGCTGTCTGCCTCCCTGATGGGGGCGGTGCTGGGCTATCTCTTCCTCTGGTCGGTATTCTGGATTTTCAAGCTGGCCACCGGGAAGGAGGGCATGGGCTACGGCGATTTCAAGCTGTTTGCCGCCCTTGGGGCTTGGTTTGGTGTCGAGGCCTTGCTGCCCTTGATCCTGGTCTCTTCTCTCTTTGGCATCGTGGTGGCAATGGTTTTGAAATTTCGTTCCAGCCTGCGTGAAGGCGGGTACGTGCCTTTTGGCCCTTTCCTTGCGTTTGCCGGATTTACCGTGATGGTGGCCGAGCCCCGTCGCCTTCTTCCGCTGCTTGCCCCAGGGTTCTGAGCATGCGAGTTGTCCGGTTTTTGAAGATTGGCGTCACCGGCGGGATTGGCAGTGGCAAGAGCACCGTATGCGCAGCCTTGTCAGCGCATGGCTTCCCCCTGGTGGATGCCGACCAGATCTCCCGCGCCCTGACCGATGCGGGAGGGGATGCGATGGGTCCTATCGCCGCTGCCTTTGGTGCGGACTTCATTCGCCCCGACGGTGCCATGGACCGCGAGAAAATGCGACAGCTCGTTTTCGCAGATCCTTCTGCGCGGATGCGACTGGAAGCCATCGTCCACCCCCTGGTTCGCCGCAATTTCCAGCGCCAGGTGGACCAGGCACAGTCCCAGGGAGCGCCTGCCGTCGTCTGTGAAATCCCCTTGTTGGTCGAAGGGCAGACCTGGGGGGCACAACTCGACTGCGTGGTGGTGGTGGATTGCTCGCCCACCACGCAGGTACGGCGGGTGGTGGCGCGCAGTGGCTTGGCGGAGGACGCCGTCCGGAAAATCATCGCCTCCCAGGCCACGCGGGCGCAACGTCTGGCGTGTGCCGATGTGGTGGTCCTCAACGATGGGCTGGACCTGGCGGACCTGGAACAGGGACTTGGGGATGCGGTTCGCGCCTTGGGCGCGGTGTGTGCTTGACCATGGGAATGAGCTTGTGATCCTTTATGAATATCCGTTCAACGAAAGAGTGCGGACCTACCTGCGCCTAGAGCACCTGCTCAAGCGCCTGGGAGAGCTGGTGCCGCGCCTGCAGGCGGTGGATCACCACTTTGCGTTCCTGACCTTGTTTGAAATTGTGGATGTTTTGTCACGTTCCGATTTGAAAGCCGAGGTGCTCAAGGACCTCGAACGCCAAAAGTCCTTGTTCCAGAGCTACCGGCAAAATCCGGACATCTCCGAGGCGGCTTTGGATGCTGTCCTCGCCCAGCTTGGCCAGGCGTTCATGGCCTTGAACCAGGTGGTGGGCAAGGTGGGCAGTGCGATTGCAGACGACGAATGGCTCTCCAGCCTTCGCAACCGCATTTCCATTCCGGGCGCCACCTGCTCGTTCGACCTTCCGGCCTACCATGCCTGGCTGCACCGTCCTCCGGCAGACCGTCAGGAGGCCTTGGGCCACTGGATCGCATCCATTACCCCGTTGGCCAATGCCATCTACCTGCTGCTGAAGCTGGTGAGGGCCACCGGTGTGCCGAAAAAAGTGGCTGCAGAACGCGGTGTGTTTCAACAAAACCTGCCGGCAGGACGCACTTTTCAGCTGTTCCGCTTGCGCATGGACCCCGCCCTGGCGCTGGTTCCCGAAATCACTGGCAACCGGCTGCTCGTCTCCGTGCGCCTGCTCCAGCAGGGGGAGGAAGGCCGCCTACTGCCCAGCCAGGACGACGCGGGTTTCGAAGTGTCCTTGTGCTCCTGACCCTCAGGGACGGCCGTGCTTGCGTTGTGAGCGCAAGAGCACAACCAGGGCGCCAGCCCCACCTTCGTCCCCCCGTGCCTGAACGAAGGCCAGCACTTCGTTCTTTTGCACCAGCCAGCTTTGCACCCGGCTTTTGAGCACGGGGCTGCGGCCGGGTGAGCCCAGGCCCTTGCCATGCACCACCCGCACGCAGCGAATGCCCTGCTTGTGCGCTTCGCGCAAGAATTGGCCCAGGGTCTCGCGGGCCTCGTCAGTGCGCAGGCCGTGCAGGTCCAGCTCCCGCTGCAGCGTCCATTCGCCCTTGCGCAAGCGCCGGGTCACGTCGGTGCCGACGCCAGGGCGCCGGTAGCTCAGCGCATCGTCGGTGTCCAACAGGGAGCTGACATCAAAATCGTCGCTGATCGACTCCTGCAGCACTTTTTGTTCGTCCAGCTGTTGTTGGACCGCGATCGGTGGCGGTGGCTCGGGCTGCCAGTCGATGGCGTTGCGGGCTGGCAGTTTGTTCACGGGGCCCACCGCGAATTCAAACAGCCGTTGTGCCCGCATGGCCTGTACTTCGGCTTCGCGCCGGGCCTGTTCGCGCGCAGCGGCCGCCGCTCGATCCTGGGCCAGCCGTTTTTGCAGCACCTTCAAGTCGCTCAGGGCGCGCACGGTCAACCCCCCGGATGGGGGAGCGTGGCGGGGGGGCGCAGACATGCGCAGGGTCATACCAATCCTTTTTCTGCCATCGAGAGGGCCATCCCAGGGGCCACGATCACATGGTCCAGCACCCGCACATCCACCAACGCCAGGGCGGTCTTCAGGGTCTGGGTCAGGTGCTCGTCGGCGCGGCTGGGTTGCACGCTGCCACTGGGGTGGTTGTGCGCCAACACCACGGCAGCGGCCTGATGGTGCAGTGCGCGCAGCACGACTTCGCGGGGATACACGCTGGTTTGGGTCAGGGTGCCGCGAAACAGTTCCTCCAAGGCCACCAGGCGGTGCTGGGCATCCAGGAACAGCACGGCAAACACCTCGTGGCCTTTGTGGGCCAGGTGCAGCTGCAGGTAGTGCTTGACTGCGTCGGGGCTGTCAAAGACCTCGCCCCGCTGCAGCTCCTGCGCCAGGGCGCGGCGTGCCAGTTCCAGCACCGCGACCAGTTCGGCCCGCTTTGCAGGGCCCAGGCCTTTGATGCGGCGCAGGTCTTCGGCGCTGGCGTGCAGCAGCCCCCCAATTCCACCAAAGCCCCCGCTGATGTGGCCCGTGCTCGCGTCCCTCGACGGCGGGTCCAGCAGCTCCTGCGCCATCTGCAGCACGCCCTTGCCCTGAATACCGGTGCGCAGCAGCAAGGCCAGCAGCTCGGCGTCGGAGAGGGCGCCAGGACCCCGCGCCAGCAGCTTTTCGCGCGGCTGGGCGTCGGTCGGAAGGTCTTTCAGGGGCATGGCACGGGCTGGTTTTCTACAATGCGGGGCAGTTTATCGGGACTTCCATGACCAATCAGACAACTTCCTTGCCCACGGTGCAGACCGGTTCTTTTTTGACCTTGCACTACCGCATGGCCGGCCCGGCCGGCGATGTCATCAACACCTTCGACGGCAAGCCCGCCACCTTGTCCCTGGGCGCTGGAGAGCTCTCGCCCGCCGTGGAGCAGCGCCTGATCGGCCTGGTGGAAGGCACCCGGACCACCTTTGAGCTAGCCCCGGGCGAAGCCTTTGGCGAGCGCAACCCCGAGATGCAGCAGTGGGTCGCCCGCAAGCTCATGGACCAGTTGGGGGACCCCGACGAGCAGTACCAGCAGGGTGATGTGGTGCAGTTCCCCACCCCCGACGGCCAGGGCACCTATGCTGGCGTGGTCTTGGAGGTGCGTGAAGACGGCGCGGTCAAGTTCGACTTCAACCACCCCCTGGCTGGCCAGCCCGTCACGTTTGAAGTCTGGGTGATCGGCGTCCTATGAGCGGCCCGCAAGAAATCCTGCTGGCCGAACCCCGGGGCTTTTGCGCCGGGGTGGACCGCGCCATCGAAATTGTTGAGCGCGCGCTGCAAAAGTTTGGTGCACCCATTTATGTGCGGCATGAGATCGTGCACAACACCTATGTGGTCAATGACCTCAAGGGCAAGGGCGCGATTTTCATCGAGGAGCTGGACGACGTGCCTCCTGGTGCCACGCTGGTGTTCAGCGCGCATGGTGTGAGCCGCGCCGTGCAGCAAGAGGCCGAGCGCCGTGGCTTTTCCATCTTCGACGCCACCTGCCCGCTGGTCTCCAAGGTCCATGTCGAGGTCGCCAAGCTTGCCAAGGAGGGCTACGAATTCATCATGATTGGCCATAAAGGCCATCCCGAAGTCGAAGGCACCATGGGTCAGCTCGACGAAGGCATCCACCTGGTGGAAGACGTGGCCGATGTGGCCCGCATCCAGCCGGGCCAGACCGAGCGCCTGGCCGTGGTCACCCAGACCACCCTGAGCGTGGACGATGCCGCCGCGATCACCGCCGCTGTGCGGGCCCGCTTTCCGCAGATTCGAGAGCCCAAGCAGCAAGACATCTGCTACGCCACCCAGAATCGCCAGGACGCTGTCAAGGTCTTGAGCCCGCAGGTGGAGTTGCTGATCGTCGTGGGCAGCCCCACCAGCTCCAACAGCAACCGCCTGCGCGAGCTGGCCGAGAAGCTGGGCACCACCGCCTACATGGTGGACAGCGCGGCGGAGCTGCAACCGGCCTGGTTTGACGGGGTCACCCGGGTGGGCCTGACCGCTGGCGCTTCTGCCCCGGAAATTCTGGTGCAGGACGTCATCGATCGCATCAAGGCCCTCGGGGCGGTTTCGGTGCGCAAGATGCCCGGCATTGAAGAGTCGATCAAGTTCCCCTTGCCCAAGGGCCTGAAGCTGGATGCGGCCACCGGCCTGCACCTGGCCGAACGCACACCCGAGACGGGGCCAGCCACCTGAGTACGGCCCTTCAAAGGCCAGGGCGATCGCATCTAAACCGTGATCCCCATAACCCGCTCCAGATAAGCCAAG
>CAYZPX010000003.1:0-40890 GCA_964480105.1 uncultured Burkholderiaceae bacterium
GCTTCGAGCGCATCCACCGCACCAACCTGATCGGCATGGGCGTGCTGCCGCTGGAATTCCTGCCCGGCACCAATCGCCACACGCTGAAGCTGGATGGCACCGAGACTTACGACGTGAAGGGCACGCTGCGCCCCCGCACCGAGCTGACGCTGGTCATTCACCGCTGCAACGGCGATGCGACCCTGGCCCAGGTGCTGTGCCGCCTGGACACCGCCGAGGAAGTCTCGGTGTACGAAGCCGGCGGCGTGCTGCAACGCTTTGCCCAGGACTTTTTGGCATCAAATCGGGCTTGAAGCCCTTACAGGCAAGCGCCAGCAGCTATCAAAATGAATATGACCCAGCACCTTCCCCAGATGCGCATTCCCGCCACCTACCTGCGCGGCGGCACCAGCAAGGGCGTGTTCTTCCGCCTGCAGGACCTGCCCGAGGCCGCGCAGCAGCCCGGCACGGCACGGGACAAGTTGTTCCAGCGTGTGATCGGCAGTCCCGACCCCTACGGCGCACAGATCGATGGCATGGGCGGCGCGACCTCCAGCACCAGCAAATGCGTGATCCTGTCCAAGAGCGCACGGCCCGGACACGATGTGGACTACCTCTATGGTCAGGTCTCCATCGACAAGGACTTTGTCGACTGGAGCGGCAACTGCGGCAACCTCTCCACCGCCGCCGGGGCCTTCGCCCTCCATGCGGGCCTGGTGGATGCCAGCCGCATCCCCGAGAACGGCAGCTGCGTGGTGCGCATCTGGCAGGCCAACATCGGCAAGACGATCATTGCCCATGTCCCCGTCGCAGGCGCTCAGGTGCAAGAAACCGGCGATTTCGCGCTGGATGGCGTGAGCTTCCCCGCCGCCGAGATCGTGCTGGAATTCATGGACCCGTCGGACGATGGCGAGGATGGGGGCGCGATGTTCCCTACCGGTAATCTGGTGGACGACCTGGAGGTGCCCGGTATCGGCACGTTTCAGGCCACCTTGATCAACGCGGGCATTCCCACCGTGTTCGTCAACGCCGCAGACATCGGCTACCAGGGCACCGAGCTGCGGGAAGACATCAATGGCGACCCGGCGCAACTGGCGCGTTTCGAGCAAATCCGCATCGCTGGCGCCCTGCGCATGGGCCTGATCCAGACGCCCGAAGAAGCCGCCACGCGCCAGCACACGCCCAAGATCGCCTTCGTCAGCCCGCCCCAGCGCTACAGCGCCTCCAGCGGCAAAGTGATCGAAGCGGGCGACGTGGATTTGCTGGTGCGCGCCCTGTCCATGGGCAAGCTGCACCACGCCATGATGGGCACCTGCGCCGTGGCGATTGGCACGGCAGCGGCCATCCCCGGCACGCTGGTGAACCTCGCGGCTGGCGGTGGTCAGCGCCAGGCCGTGCGCTTTGGCCACCCATCGGGCACCTTGCGCGTGGGCGCCGAGGCCCGGCAGATCGATGGCCAATGGCAGGTCACCAAAGCCGTGATGAGCCGCAGCGCCCGCATCCTGATGGAAGGCTGGGTGCGTGTTCCGGCGGACATTTTTTAAGTCAAATTGGCCTCCAGCGCTGATGCACAAAGCGCAATCAGCTACCAAATCAATAGCTTTTTGATCGGCACCCGATGAACACCAAACAACAACTGAAGCAACGCGTCGAAGCCCGCCAGGGCCTGATCGTCCCCGGCGCGTTCAACGCCCTCTCGGCCAAGGTCATCGCCGACCTGGGCTTCCAGGCCCTCTACGTGACCGGCGCCGGCGTGACCAATATGTGGTTCGGCCTGCCCGACCAGGGCTTCATGGGCCTGCACGACATCGCCGAACACACCGCGCGCATCCGCGATGTGGTGGACGTGCCGCTGATCGTCGATGCAGACACCGGCTTCGGCAACGCGCTCAACGTGGTCCACACCGTGCGCACGCTGGAGCGCGCCGGCGCCGACTGCATCCAGCTCGAAGACCAGGTGGCACCCAAGCGCTGCGGGCATTTCAGCGGCAAGGAAGTCATCAGCACCGAAGAAGCCGTGAGCAAGATCAAGGCCGCCGTGGACGCGCGGCGCGACCCCGACTTGCTCATCATGGCGCGCACCGACGCCGCCGCCACCCACGGCTTCGAGGCCGCCGTGGAGCGCGCGCAGCACTTCGCCGAGGCGGGCGCGGACATCCTGTTCGTGGAAGCCGTGACGAAGGCCGAAGAAGTGCGCGCACTGCCCCAGCGCCTGTCCAAGCCGCAGCTGATGAACATGGTCATTGGCGGCAAGACGCCGATCTTCAATGCCGATCAGCTGGCTGAACTGGGCTTTGGCATCGTGCTGTACGCCAACGCCGCACTGCAGGGCGCGGTGATGGGCATGCAAAAGGCGCTCACCACGCTGCGGGAAGAGAAGGAAGTACAAGAGTCCAGCGGTTTGGTGACACCCTTTGCCGAACGCCAGCGCCTGGTGAACAAACCCGCCTGGGATGCGCTGGAGCAGCGCTACGGATGAATCACACCAGCGCCTTGCGGATGCGGGACGAGACCAGATCGATCACGCTCACGGTGAGCACGATGATGGCCATCACCGCGCAGGTTTCGGCGTACTGGAAGCCGCGGATGATTTCCCACAGCACCACGCCGATGCCGCCGGCGCCCACCATGCCCAGCACCGTGGCGGAGCGGACGTTGGCCTCGAAACGGTACAGGGTGTAGGAAATCCACAGCGGCATGACCTGGGGGATGACGCCGTAGATCACCTCGTGCAGGGCGTTGGCACCGGTGGAGCGGATGCCCTCGACCGGCTGGGGGTCGATGGCCTCCACCGCCTCGGAAAACAGCTTGGCCAGTGTGCCCGTGGTGTGTACCCACAGCGCCAGCACGCCAGCAAACGGCCCCAGGCCAACCGCGACGACGAACAGCATGGCGAACACCATCTCGTTGATGGCGCGGAAGGCGTCGAGCAGGCGGCGCACCGGCTGGTAGACCCAGGCCGGCACGATGTTGGACGAGGCCAGCAGGGACAGGGGCACGGCACTGAGCACCGCCAGCGCGGTGCCCCACAGGGCGATCTGCAGCGTGACCCGCATTTCCTGCACGTACAGCTCCCAGTGCTGGAAATTGGGCGGGAAGAACTCGGCCGCATAGCGGGCCATGTTGCCCGAGTCGCGCCACAGGTCCAGCGGGCGCATGTCCGCGCCCTGCCAGGAGGTGGCCAGCAGCGCCAGCAACAGGCCCCAGCCGGCGTACCAGCCCGGGCTGCGTTGGGGAGCGGCCGCCGCAGCGAGGGCCAGGGACGAAGGGGTCAGGGCAGAAGACATGAAAGTCCAGGCGAAAAACGAAAAATTCAGCGGTGCAATACGCTGCGCAACGCGCGAGAGAAGGGGGAAGGCGCGTAGCGCCTCAGGGGGATGCCCGTTACTTCAGCGCGGCGAGTTGCTGGTCGATGTCGGCCAACTTGGCTTTCTTGTCGGCGTCGTTCAGGGTGGTGTCTGCCTCGATCTTGGTGCGCTTGCCGAACAGGTCCAGCTGGCGGATCGGGATCAGCTGGGCGTTGGTCGAGGGCTTGAAGCCCGAGAGCTTGGAGATCTTCATCACGATCTCCTTTTCGCGGGGATCGGTCTTGGCATAGTTGTAGAAGAAGGTCTTGATCTTGGCCTTGGTGGCCTCGGGCAGGTTCTTGCTCAGCACCAGCGGGTCCAGCGGGATCAGCGGCGAGGTCCAGACCACCTTCAGTTCCTTGAACTTCTCGGGCTGGCGCTCCTTGATCTTTTCGAGGTTCTCGCTGTTGTTGGTGGCCACGTCGACCTGCTTGTTGGCCACGGCCAGGGCATTGGTCTCGTGGTTGGCGCTGCGTGCCAGCTTGAAGTGGGTCTTGGGGTCGACCTTGTTCTGGGCAAAGGCGTAGTAGCCCGGCACCAGGAAGCCGGAGGTGGAGTTGGGATCGCCGTTGCCCAGGGTCAGGGACTTGGCGTTTTTCAGCACATCGTCCAGGCTGGCCAGGGGGCTGTCCTTGTGCACGATCAGGTGCGAGTAGTAGCCCTGGCTGCCATCGGCGTTGACCATCTGCGCGAAGACTTCGCCGTTGGCGCGGTCCACGGCTTCCATGGCGGACTTGTTGCCCATCCAGGCCAGCTGCACCTTGTTGAAGCGCATGCCTTCGATGATGCCGGCGTAGTCGGACGCGAAGAAGGCCTTGACCTTCAGGCCGGTCTGCTTCTCCATGTCGTCGATCAGCGGTTGCCAGTCCTGCTTGAGGTTCTGGCTGGCTTCGGTCGAAATGAAGCCGAAATGCAGGTCCTGGGCGAAGGCGCTGGTGGCGCCCAGGGTCAGGGCCAATGCGGCACACAGTTTGCGGATCATGGCGTTACTCCGGTGAATCGGTGAAGAAAAGGGGTTCGGGGTTCAGGCGGCCTGGACCAAGGCGGGCGACCAGGCCGGCACGGGCAGGGGCAGCACCGTGGGCGCCTGGGCCGGGGTGACCAGCGAGGCGCCGGTCAGGATTTCGTCGGCCTGCATGCCGTACAGCTCGCGCAGCAAGGCGGGCGTCAGCGCGGCGGAAGGGCCGTCATACACCACCTGGCCCTGGTGCAGCGCCACCACGCGGGGGCAGTACTTCAAGGCCACGTCGACCTGGTGCAGCGACACGATGACGGTGCTGCCGTCCTCGCGGTTGATGCGGGACAGGATGTCCATCACCTTGCGCGAGGACTCAGGGTCCAGCGAGGCAATCGGCTCGTCGGCCAGCACCACCTTGGCGCCCTGCACCAGCGTGCGGGCGATGGCGGCGCGCTGCTGCTGGCCGCCCGACAGGGTGGAAGCCCGCTGGGCATGGCATTCGGCAATGCCCACGCGGGCCAGGGCCTCCAGCGCCAGCGCCCGCTCCTCGGTCTTGAACCAGCGCAGCCAGCCGCGCCACAGCGGCATGCGGTGCAGCAGCCCCACCAGCACGTTGACCAGCACCGGCAGGCGGTCCACCAGGTTGAACTGCTGGAAGACGAAGCCCACCTGGGCACGGGTCTTGCGGATGTCGCGGTGGATGCGGCCGCGTTCCTGCACGCAGCGGCCATCGATCTCGATGCGCGAGGTGCTGCCACTGTCGGCGGCCACCAGGCCCGCCACATGGCGCAGCAGGGTGGACTTGCCCGAGCCCGAGGCCCCGAGCAGGGCCACCATCTCGCCATGGTGGATGGTCAGGTTGATGTCGCGCAGGGCCTGCTTGCCGTTGGCGAAATGCTTGTTCAGCTGCTCGATGCGGAGTGCGTAGGACATGGGAATTTCTGGCTCGCGCCAAGTCGTCTAGACAGGTGGAGTGTGGAAGGGCTCTGTGACAGGGTCTTGACGTTTTGGCGACGCATCGATGTCACAGCACCCGCTGGCCTTCGCGCCACACGGCGCGCACCACGGCCTGGCGCTGCCCGCCCGGCAGGGTGGCCACGCGCACGCGCACCAGGTCGGCGCGCAGGCCGGGGGCCAGCTCGCCTCGGTCGGCCATGCCGCAGGCGCGGGCGGGGTTGCGGGTGATGGTGGCCACGGCCTGGGGCAGGGCCAGGATGCCGTCGTCCTCCAGGCGCAGGGCTGCGCTCAGCAGGCTGCCGGGCACGTAGTCGGACGAGAGGATGTCCAGCAGGCCCTGGCGCGCCAGCTCGGCCGCGGCCACATTGCCCGAGTGCGAGCCGCCGCGCACCACGTTCGGGCCCCCCATCACCGTGAGCAGGCCGCGTGCATGGGCTTCGCGGGCGGCGGCCAGGGTGGTCGGGAATTCCGACATCGCCGCGCCCTCGGCATGCGCCTGTGCCACATGGGCGACGGTGGTGTCGTCGTGGCTGGCCAGCGCAATGCCGTGGGTGCGGCAGTAATCCACGAAGTAGGCGCGGTGAGGTTCGGCGTACTGGGCCTGCAGCGTGGCGGCGTGCTGCACCTGGCGCTCGAACTTCTCTAAGCTCCAGCCCTTCTTGCCGGTGTAGTAGATGCGGGCTTGCTCGATGTCCTCCCACTGGCGCTGGCCAGGGGTGTGGTCCATCAGCGAGATCAGACCCAGGCGCGGGTGGTCGTGGAAGGGCGCGAACAGCTCGATGGTGTTCGGCGCAGGCAGCTCGCAGCGCACATGCAGGTGGTGGTCGGCGCGCAGCAGGCCCTGGGCGGCGCAGGCGTCCAGGGTGTCCAGTACGCCGTGCCAGGCACTGCCGCGCAGGCTGTCGGTGTCGGCCTCGCCCACGCCCAGCGCGTCGAACACCGTGGTGATGCCAGCAGCGGCCACCTCGGCGTCGTGGGCCAGCAGTGCGGGCGCGGCGGCCCACTGCACCTTGGGCCGGGGCATCAGGTGGCGCTCGAAATTGTCGGTGTGGATTTCCACCAGGCCAGGCAGCAGGTAGTCGCCCTCCAGGTCCAGCGCCTCAGGCACGGCCGTGGCGCCGCTGTCCAGGGCCTGGATGCGGCCGTCCACCACCGACAGGCTGCCCACCACCACCGCCTCGGGCAGGACCAGACGGGCATTCTTGAAAACCAGGTTTGAATTCATGCGTGCTCCCGGAATGCGGCCACGTTGACCCGCCGCGTGGCCACGGCATCGCCCACCTGGGCATCGTGAAAAATCCCCACCACGGCCGCGCCGCGCTCCACCGCCTCGCGGATCAGCGCGATCACGGTGGCCGTGTTGGCCGCGTCCAGCGAGGCCGTGGGTTCGTCCAGCAGCAGCAGCGGCTTGGGTTTGATCAGGTTGCGAGCGATGTTGATGCGCTGCTGCTCCCCGCCCGAGAAAGTGGCGGGCGGCAGGCCCCACAGGCGTTCGGGAATGCGCAGGCGGGTCAAACAGGCCCGGGCCTGTTCGCGCGCAGCTTCCAGCGCCTGGGCATCGGCGCCAGCGTCCTCGGCCAGGGGCTCGGCCACCACGTCCAGCGCCGAGACCCGGGGAATCACCCGCAGGAACTGGCTGACATAGCCGATGGTGTCGCGCCGCAGCTGCACGAGCGTGCGGGGCGTGGCCTCGGTCACCTCCACCGCTGCCGCACCGGGCGGCTGCACGGTGATCTGGCCGGCGCTGGGCCGGTAGTTGGCATAGATCAGCTTGAGCAAGGTGCTCTTGCCCATGCCCGAGGGGCCATCGAGCACCACGCATTCGCCGGGGTGGACCGCGAAATCCACCTGGGACAGCACGGGCAACTCGGTGCCGTTCTGGTGGTGCAGGGTGAAGCGCTTGGCCACCCCTTTCATATGAAGTACGGGATGGGTGACGGGATGGGTCATGGCTGCAGTACCGAGGAAACCAGGAGTTGGGTGTAGGGGTGCTGGGGGTCGTCCAGGACCTGGTCGGTCAGGCCGGACTCGACCACGCGGCCGCGCTGCATTACCAGCATGCGGTGCGCCAGCAGGCGGGCCACCGCCAGGTCGTGCGTGACGATGACCACGGCCAGGTGCATCTGCCGCGTCAGCTGGCGCAGCAAATCGAGCAGGCGGGCCTGCACCGACACGTCCAGGCCGGAGGTTGGCTCGTCCATGAAGACCAGGCGCGGCTGGGTGACCAGGTTGCGCGCGATCTGCAGGCGCTGGCGCATGCCGCCCGAGAAGGTGCGCGGCACGTCGTCGATGCGGGCGGGGTCGATCTCCACGCGCTGCAGCCAGTCCTGCGCGGTGCTGCGCAGGCGGCCGTAGTGCCGCTCGCCCAGGCCCATCAGGCGCTCGCCCACGTTGGCGCCGGCGGACACGTCCATGCGCAGGCCGTCGGCCGGGTTCTGGTGGACAAAGCCCCAGTCGGTGCGGGCCAGCAGGCGCTGCTGGGCCTCGCTGAGCTGGAACACGTCCAGCATGGCGCCGCTGCGGTCGCGAAAGCGCACGCTGCCCGCATCGGGCCGGCTGCGCGCGGCCACGGCGTTCAGCAGGGTGGACTTGCCCGAGCCGGACTCGCCCACCACCGCCAGCACCTCGCCAGGCCAGAGGTCGAAAGAGGCTTCGTGCAGCGCGACGCGGTCGCCATAGCGTTTGCCAATGCCGCGCACCTGCAGCAGGGGCGCATTCATGTCGAGGGAGGGGTTCATGCGGAAGGCTCGATCACAAAACTCAGGCCATGCTGCGCAAAGCCCAGGGATTCATAGAAGGCGTGCGCGGCCGTGCGCTTGAGGTTCGACGACAGCGCCAGCTTGTAGCAGCCCGCCTCGCGGGCCAGCTTCACGGCGTGGGCCATCATTCGGCGGCCGATGCCCTGCCCCTGGCAGGCCGGGGAGACGACCACGTCCTCCACCACCGCCGAGGGGGCGCTCCGGTGGGCCAGGTTGTGCATGACCAGCAGCGCGTAGCTGCCCAGCACCTGGTCCGGATGGTGTTCGTCGCAGGCCACGAACAGGCGGTAGCTGGGGTAGCGCTGGAACTGCGCCCACTGCGCGCGGGCTTCCTGCAACGTCAGCTGGTGGCCGGGGCCGTCGCCCAGTTCGGCGTACAGGTCCAGCACGGCCTGCAGGTCGTCCTCGCGGGCTTCGCGGATGGTGGTGTTCATGCACTCACCTCCCCGCCCTGCGCGGCCTGGCGGTCCTGGCAGTAGTCGGAGTCCGAGCACACATGCATGCGCGTGCCCTGGTCGTCGGTGATGACCTCGTCCAGGAAGCTGTCGGTCGCGCCGCACAGCGCACAGGGCACGTTCCAGCGCTGTACCTCGAAGGGGTGGTCGTCGAAGGCCAGGCTCTCCACCGGGGTGTAGGGCGGCACGGCGTAGATGCGTTTTTCGCGGCCAGCGCCAAACAGCTGCAGCGCGGGGTTGCGGTGCATCTTGGGGTTGTCGAATTTGGGGATGGGCGACGGTGCCATCACGTAGCGGTCGTTCACCAGCACCGGGTAGTCGTAAGTGGTGGCGATGTGGCCGTAGCGGGCGATGTCCTCGTACAGCTTGACGTGCATCAGGCCGTACTCGGCCAGGCTGTGCAGGGTGCGGGTCTCGGCCTCGCGCGGCTCCAGGCGCTGCATGGGCTCGGGCATCGGCACCTGGTAGACGATGACCTGCCCCTCGCGCAGCGGCGTCTCAGGAATGCGGTGGCGGGTCTGGATCAGCGTGGCCTCGGTGGTGCGGGTGGTGGTCGCCACGCCGGTGGTGCGCTGGAAGAAGCGGCGGATATTGACCGCGTTCACCGTGTCGTCCGCGCCCTGGTCAATGACCTTGAGCCGGTCCTCGGGGCCGATCACCGCCGCTGTGACCTGGATGCCACCCGTGCCCCAGCCGTAGGGCAAGGGCATTTCGCGCGAGCCAAACGGCACCTGGTAGCCGGGAATGGCCACCGCCTTGAGGATCGCGCGGCGGATCATGCGCTTGGTGCGCTCGTCCAGGTAGGCGAAGTTGAAGGCCTCAGCGGGCGCCGCGTCGGCCGGCAGGTCGGATGCTGGGCCCGAGGGCAGGTTCTGCAACATGGCTTCGTGGGGGGCGTTCATGCCAGGGCTCCTTCTTCTTCATCGTCGGCAGCGGCAGCGGCGTGCGTGGGGTCGGCGGCAGGGGTAGCGCGCATCTGGCGCACCAGCGCCAGCTCGGCCTGGAAATCAACGTAGTGCGGCAGTTTCAAATGCTGGACAAAGCCCGAGGCCTCCAGGCTGTCGCTGTGAGACAGCACAAATTCCTGCATCTGCGCGGGCGAGGCAATGGGCTCACCCAGCTCGTCGGCACGCAGCGCCCGGTCCACCAGGCTCATCGCCATGGCCTTGCGCTCGCTGTGGCCAAAGGCCAGGCCATAGCCCCGGGTGAACTGCGGCGGGCGGGTCTTGCTACCGGCAAACTGGTTGACCATCTCGCACTCGGTGATTTCCAGATCGCCAATCGAGATTGCAAAGCCCAGCTCCTCGGGTTCGATCTCCAACGCCACCTGACCCAGCCGGATCTCTCCGACGAAGGGGTGGCTGTGGGAATAACCGCGCTGGGTGGAATAGGCCATGGCCAGCAAAAATCCCTCGTCGCCGCGCGCCAGGTTCTGCAGGCGGGTGGCGCGGTCGGCCGGAAAGCGCAGGGGCTCGCGGGTCAGGTCCTTGGGCGCCGGGTCGCCGGGGGGCACCGGGCGGGTTTCGATCAGACCTTCCTGGTTCAGCAGGTCCACCACGCGGGGGGCCGGTGGGGCCGGCTCGCTGGCCACGCCCTCAGGCAGGTCCGTCGCCCGTTCGCCCTGGGCCAGCAAGGTGAAGTCCAGCAGGCGCTGGGTGTAGTCGTAGGTGGGGCCCAGCACCTGGCCGCCGGGCAGGTCCTTGAAGGTGGCAGAAATCCGCCGGTAGAGCACCATGCGCGCGGTGTCCAGCGGGCAGGTGGTGCCCAGGCGGGGCAAGGTGGCGCGGTAGGCGCGCAGCAAAAAGATGGCTTCCACCAGATCGCCCGCCGCCTGCTTGATGGCCAGCGCAGCCAGTTCGGGGTCGTAGACCGAGCCTTCGGTCATCACCCGGTCCACGGCCAGCTTGAGCTGCGAACGAATCTGCGCCACGCTCAGCTCGGGCAGTGCGGCATCGCCCCGGCGCTGGGTGGCCAGCAGGCGGTAGCTGTTGAGGATGGCGGCTTCTCCGCCCTTGACGGCAACGTACATCTCAGGCCTCCGATGTCCAGCGGATCTGGGTGGTGCGCGGCAGGCCGACCACCGCGGTGGCGCTGGCCAGCAGCAGGTCCACGCCGCGCGGGAAAGCCGCATGGTTGGCCTGCCACTGCAGGGCAAAGTCCGCCGGCAATCCAGGCGCGGCCAAGGCTTGCGTGGTGGGAATGCCGGGACCGCGCAGGGTCCAGGCGCCGGGGGCGGCTGCGTCGCCCAAGCCTTGCGGCAGGTCCACGACGCAGGTGGCGGATTGGTCAGGGTCGGCATCGCTGCCCTGGGCCATGCCGGCCAGGTCGGGCAGCGCATCGCCGGCAGCCACCCAGGCAAAGCGCGCCTGGGCCAGGTCGCTGGTCAGCTGGCAGCCGGTGTGAAAGCGCAGCCAGGCGGCGGCCGGGCTGTTGGCCAAACGGGGCGACAGCCACAGGCTGCAATCCGCATCCAGCAAGGCCAGCAACACGGCGGCGGCGGCGGGATGGCCCTCGGCCGGGGTTTCGGCATCGTGCGGTACGGTCACCGGGCGGCCCGGCAAGGACAGGGCCTGCAAGGTGGCGCGGAACACCGCCTGGCTGCCCAGCGCCAAATCCGAGAAACCGGCGCCGATCTGGGAAAGGTCCTGGGGGCTCATTCGGCATCCTCCTCGTCGTCACCGCCCGATTCGCGGGCCACGGTCATGAAATCCACCTTGGTGCTCTGCGCACGGGCCTGGCGCTCTGCCGCCTGGGCCGCCAGATGGGCGCGCACCGGGGCCAGCAAACGCTCTTCCAGCACGGCGTGCTGGGCAGGGTCCTGCAGCAGCGCATCGGCCAGCGCGGCCAGTTGCGCCTGGCGGTGCGAGCGGCCCAGCACATAGGCCACGCCCACGTTCGGCCCTTGGGCGGCATCGCCCCGGCGCAGGGTGCAGCGGGTAATAGTGACTTCGCCCAGATTGAAGCGCTCGCCCGTGCCGCCAGCGCGGCCCTGGACCATCATCAGCCCGGTCTCGGGGGCGCGCAGCCAGCGCACCGGCGCCTGCGCCTCGGCGGCGAGCGCGGATTCGAGCAAGGGCAAAGGCGCCCTGGCCAGCAAAGCCATCCAGGCGGCGCGCTCGGGCGGGCCGGAGGTGGCGGTGTCAACAGCATGCAACATCTGCGTGGTACCCTGAAACTTGTATAGACAAATTGACGATGGGTGCCAGCTTATCGGCCCCATGTGTAGCTTTCATGACAGCCTCGCTTGCCTTTGCCACCACCACATCGCCCGGTCCGGCTCTTGCCGCCGAGACCGCTTCCCGCCCGCCCCGCGACAGCGTCTGGCTGCGCATTGCCCAGGAACTGGCCGAGGCGATTGGCCAGGGCCGGTACGAACCCGGTGCCCGCCTGCCCTCGGAACACAGCCTGGCCGAGCAGTTCGGCGTGCACCGCCACACCGTGCGCCGGGCGCTGGCCAGCCTGGGGCAACAGGGCCTGGTGCGCGTCAGCCAGGGCAGCGGCACCTATGTCGAAGAATTCGCGGTGGACCTGGTGCTGGGCCAACGCACCCGCCACCAGCAGGGCCTGGCGCAATCGGGTCTGCGCGGCGGCTTTCAGCTGCTGGAGGCCCGCACGGTCAACGCCACCGCCGCGCTGGCCAAAGCCCTGCAGGTGCCCGCACGCAGCCGGCTGCTGTGCCTGCACACCCTGGGCGAAGCCGAAGGCCAGCCACTGCACTGGGGCGAACGCTACTTTCCCCTGCCCCGCTTTGCCGGCCTGGATGCCGGGGTGCGCGAGACTGGGTCGATCACCGCTGCCCTTGCTGCCTGCGGCGTGACGGACTACACCCGGCAGGAAAGCCGCATCACCGCCGAACTGCCCAGCCCGGAGCTGGCGGCACAACTGCGCCAACCCGCCATGCGCCCGGTGCTGCTGGTCGAAAGCCTGAACGTGGACCCCACCGGAACCCCGATTGAATGGGCCCGCACCTGGTTTGCCGGCGACCGCGTCAAGCTGACCGTGCTCCATGGAGACTGAAGCCATGCCCACCACCACTGCCACCCCACCCGCCCACCGCTACGCCATCTACTTCGCCCCCGCGCCCGACAGCCCGCTGGGCCAGGCCGGTGCGCACTGGCTGGGCCGCTGCGCCGCCACCGGCCAGGTGCTGCTGCAGCCGGCATTGCCAGGCCAGCCCGCCAGCCTGATGCCAACGCTGACGCGCGAACCCCGCCGCTACGGCTGGCACGCCACGCTCAAGGCCCCCTTCACCTTGGCCGAGGGCCTGACGCCCGCCAGTCTGCGCCGCGCCGTGCACGCGCTGGCAGCCACCCAGCAGCCCTTTGACCTGCCCCCGCTGGCCGTCCAATGGCTGGGCCACTTTCTGGCGCTGGTGCCCGACCCAGGACAGCCGAACCACCCTGGCCGGACAGCGCTCAACGCCTTGGCCGCCGCCTGCACCACGGCCCTGCACCCGCTGACCCAGCCCCTGTCGGACGCCGAACTGGCGCGCCGCCGGCAAAAAAGCACCTTGAGTCCCGCGCAGGACAGCCTGTTGCAGCGCTGGGGCTACCCTTATGTGCTGGACGCCTACCGCTTTCACCTGACGCTGAGCGACAGCCTGGGCGACGCGACCGATGCGCTGCGCCTGGCGCTGGCCACTGCGGCGCAGGCGCATTTCGCCCACATCCCTGCCGGGCGCTGCACGCATCTGGTGGTGTTTGCCGAACCGGCACCGGGCGCAGATTTCGAATGGCTGGAAGCCGTGGAACTGGGACGATGAACCACCGACTGATTTATGTGTGCGGCCCCTCGGGTGCCGGCAAAGACACCCTCCTGCAATGGCTGCGCCAGCACCTGCCCGCCGGCCTGCCGCTGCACTGGGCGCGGCGCACCATCACGCGCCCGGCCACCGCCGATGCGGAGGATTACGAAGGCCTCAGTGCCGAGGCGTTTGCCGCCCTGTCCGAGCAGGGCGTATTTGGCCTGCAATGGGAGGCCAACCGACTGCGCTACGGCATCCGCCAGACCGAACTGGCGCCGCTGACAGCGGGCGACTGGGTGGTGGTCAATGGCTCGCGCGCGCACCTGCCGCAGGCTGCCGCGCAGTACCCTGGCCTGGTCGCCGTGCACCTGACCGCCAGCCCCGACACCCTGCGCCAGCGCCTGCTGGCCCGGGGCCGCGAGACCCCCGAGGTGATTGAAGAGCGCGTGCGCCGCGCCGTCGCCTTCACGCCGCCGACGGGCAGCACCGTGATCGAGGTGCGCAACGACAGCACGGTGGACGCCGCCGGCCAGACGCTGCTGGCGGGTCTGCGCGCCCTGCCCGGCTGGCCCGAGCCCCCTGTCCCCGCACATGACTGAGGCCGCCACGACCCCCACGGGGGAAGGCGCCAGTGTTTCGGTCGTGCTGCGCCTGGGCACGGCGCAGACCCTGGCCTGGGCCTCGTCGTACTACCTGCCCACCCTGCTGGCTGCCCCCATGGCGCGGGACCTGGGCGTGAGCAGCGCCAGCGTGTTCCTGGCGTTTTCCGGCGCGCTGCTGGTTGCCGCATTGCTGGGCCCCTGGGCGGGGCGGACGATTGACCGCCGGGGCGGCCGCACGGTGCTCAGCAGCACCAGCCTACTGTTTGCGGCAGGACTGATCGCCATGGCCTTCGCGCAAGGCCCCCTCAGCCTGGCCGCTGCCTGGGGCCTGATGGGCCTGGCCATGGGTGCAGGGCTGTACGAAGCCGCCTTTGCCGCGCTGGTGGCCCGGCATGGCCACGCGGCGCGGCGAGCGATTTCCGGCATCACCCTGCTGGCTGGGTTTGCCAGCACCGTGGGCTGGCCACTGTCAGCCTGGATGGAAGCCGCCTGGGGCTGGCGCGGCGCCTGCCTGGGCTGGGCTGCGCTGCACCTGCTGCTGGGGCTGCCGCTGAACCTCAGCCTGCCGTTCAAGACCCCCTCCGCTGCGAAAGCACCGCCTGCGGCCCACCCGCAAACCAGCGCGGCGGCCCCCTCCACCCCCACCGCCCCGCCCAGCCGCACGGCCTTGCTGGCGATGGGCTTGCTGGGCTTCGTCTTTGCAATCGGCTGGTTCACCAGCACCGCCATGGCCGCGCACCTGCCGGCGCTGCTGCAGGCCCACGGTGCCACCGCAGCGGGCGCGCTGGCCCTGGCCGCGCTGGTCGGCCCCGCCCAGGTGGTGGCCCGCATCCTGGAATTTGGCGGCATGCAGCGCCTGCACCCGCTGACCGCCACCCGCCTGGCCACCCTGGGCCACCCGCTGGGTGCGCTGGTCCTGATGGCGCTGGGCAGCCCCGCCGCCATCGCCTTCGTGCTGCTGCACGGCGCGGGCAACGGCATCCTGACCATCGCCAAAGGCACCCTGCCCCTGGCGCTGTTCGGCCCCGCCGCCTACGGTGCCCGCCAGGGCTGGATCCTGCTGCCCGGCCGCCTGGCCCAGGTGCTGGCCCCTGGCCTGTTCGGCCTGTGGATGGAGCGCGACGCCACCAGCGCCCTGTGGTGGACCGCCGGCGGCGGCGTCCTGGCCCTGGTCGCGCTGCAGTGGCTGGGGCGGTTATCGCTGGCTGGAAATCAGGATCAAAAGTGACTCCAGACCAATGAATTCAAGCGGTAGCAGCTCTTGAATTCATAGCGAAAAGAACCCACTGTGCGCTGGCCGTCTTCGGCACGGTGTGGACATTGGCCTCTTACGGGGCTTGATTGTTTCAATTTTTGAATGACAAACGCCGAATTTCGGTGGTGATCAGCGCGTCAAAACCACCCTAAAGTCAGTCCATCGACCGTTTCGCTTTTGCAAGGAATTCGCCATGTCCACCCCGGTTCACCCCCCCGTCACCCAATCCCGCCACGTGGAGCGCCTGGTCGCCGGACAGGCCACCTCGGATGGCGCGGGCGTCAAGCTGACCCGCTTGCTCACGCAGGACCTGCAGCACCGCCTCGACCCGTTCCTGATGCTGGACGCCTTTGGCAGCGACCAGGTCGATGACTACATCGCCGGCTTTCCCGACCATCCGCACCGGGGCTTTGAGACCGTGACCTACATGCTGGCCGGACGCATGCTGCACCGCGACAGCGCCGGCAACGAGGGCCTGCTGGAAAACGGCGGCGTGCAATGGATGACCGCCGGCCGGGGCGTGATCCATTCCGAGATTCCGCAGCAAGCAGAAGGCCTGATGGAGGGCTTTCAGCTCTGGCTGAACTTGCACAGCAGCGAAAAGATGCAGACCCCGTGGTACCGCGACTTCCAGCACCAGGAACTGCCCCGGCTGCAGACGGCAGAGGGCGTGCAGGTCACCGTGATTGCCGGCGAGAGCCACGGCGTGCAGGGCGCCGTCACCCGTGCCATCACCCAGCCGCTGTACCTGGACGTGCACCTGCCCCAGGGCGCCCGTTTTGAGCAGCCGCTGCCCGCAGGGCACAACGCCTTTGTGCATGTGTACCGCGGCGAGGTCACTGTGGGCGACCGGGCCGTACCCGCCGGCCGCATGGCCATCCTGGACAACCGCGCCGAGGCCGATGGCGTGGTGGTCCAGGCCAGCGTGGATGCCAAACTCCTGCTGATTGCCGGCAAGCCGCTCAAGGAGCCCATCGTGCAATACGGCCCGTTTGTGATGAACACCAAAGCGCAAATCTACGAGGCCCTGAGCGACTTCCGCGACGGACGCCTGGGCGAAAGCGCCTGACAGGGGCCCAAGCCATGCCACCGGCCCGATCCAAGCCAAAAGTGACTCCAGACCAATAAAATCCAGCGGTATTAGCTATTGATTCAATAGCAGATCAGAGACCACCTCCCGCACCAGGCGGCGAATCACGGTGCGGGTGCCGCGGCCTTCGGGCAGTGCTGGCAGTTCAGCCAGCTCCAGCGTAAAGCGGGAACGCTCGCCGTTGGGGACGAGGACGGTGAGGTCGTCCGCATCCGACGCCGAGGCCATGCGGTGGCGGGCGTAGTGGGGGCCGTACTGGCGCGGGGGCAGCTGGGTGTCGATGAAGGCCTGGATGTTGGCCGCCCCCTGAATCACGCCAAACGGTGAGGCCGTCACCCACTGCGCTTCGGGATGGCAGAGCGCCGCAGCCCCGGCGCCGTCGCGGCGATCGACGCAGTCCAGAAAGCGCATCAACCACAGGCGCGGTGAATTCCGGGCGGCGTAGTGGGTGTGCAGCAGCGCATGCGCCTGGGGCGAATTGGGGGCGCCCAGTTCAGTGGCGTACAGCGCTTGCACATCAGGGTTTTCGTGCGAGCGCCGCCGGGGCGCCTGCTGGTCCAGGGCGTAGATGGCGTGCATGCGCTTTTCCAGGACCTGCGGGTCCAAGGACTGGGGCTCACCCCCGCCGCCCAGGCAGCCGCCCACGCAGGCCATCACCTCGATGGCGACAAACTCCTGGCGCCAGGCCTCGGTCTGCAACAGGCGCTGCGCGGCGGCGATGCCGTTGCAGATGGCCACTTTGCCGATGCCCGCAACCTCCGCTGTCTTGACGCCCGCCACCACGCCGCGCAGCGCCTGCCATTCGAGCGGCAGCGTGCTTTCCTGGCCCAGAAAATGCGCGGCGGTGCGCACGGCCGCCTCCATCACCCCGCCGGAGGCGGCAAAGAGCTGCCCCGCACCGGTGCTTTCGCCCAGCGGGCTGTCAAACACACCATCGTCCGGCAGGGCGTGGAAGGGGATGCCGCGCGCCCGGATCATGCGGGCCAGCTCGCGCGTGGTCAGTACCTGGTCCACATCACCCGCTACGCCGGGGCGCACCGCCTCGTCCTTCTTGGCGGTGCAGGGCATGACGCTGACCACGTAGGGCTCGTCAGCACCTTCCGCAAAGGTGGCGCACAGGGCCCGCGCAAACGGCCCGCGCTTGGAGAGCGCGCCGTGCATCTGCTGGGGCGATTTGGTGGTGCTCAGGTGGGGCAAGAGCTCGGGCCGGTGGAGCTCCACCCAGTTCACCCAGCCCGGGCAGCAGGAGGTGAACAGCGGCAAGGGTCCGCCGCGCTTGAGGCGCGTGAGCAGCTCGGTGCCCTCCTCCATGATGGTCAGGTCGGCCGCAAAGTTGGTGTCGAACACGTAATCAAAGCCCAGCTGCCGCAGGGCGTTGATGAGGCGACCGGTGCTCACCCTGCCCGGGGCCATGCCAAATTCCTCGCTGATGGCCACGCGCGTGGCGGGCGCGACCTGCACCACGCTCACGCGCCGGCGCGCGTCCAGGGTCTGCAGCACCGCGTGCCAATGGGGCGTCTCCACCAGCGCGCCGGTGGGGCAAACGACGGTGCATTGGCCGCAGGAAATGCAGGCGGTTTCCGCCAGCGGCTGGTCGAACACCGTGACGGGCAGGCGTTCGCCGCCGCGCTCGGCAAAGCCAATCACGAACTGCTGCTGCCACGGCTCGCCGCAGGCCTGCGCGCAGAGGCCACATTCCACGCATTTGTCCAGGTCGCGCCAGATGCTGGGGGAGGTGTGGTCCAACACGGGATGGGGCGGGTGCGCGGGATGCTCGGTCGGTTCGGACGCGCCGCGCGGCAGCTTGTCCCAGCGGTCTTCCAGCTGCAGATCGCGGACCAGACCCTGCAGCTGGCAGTGGCCTGTCACCTCGCAGCGCAGGCAGTCGTTGGGATGGCGGGCCAGCAACCACTCCGCGTTCATCTGGCGAAAGGCCTGCAGGTCGGGGGTATGGGTCTGTACCGCCTGGCCCTCCTGCACCGGGGTCTTGCAAGCCGGCAAGGGACGGGGCTGCCCTTGCACCTCCACCAGGCACATCCGGCACACCGCCTGGGCTGGTAGGCGTGGGTGGTAGCACAGCGTGGGCACATGCACGCCGGCTTGCCGGGCGGCCTCCAGCAAGGTCGTCCCCTCGGGGACGGCCACTGCCCTGCCATTGACGGTCAGCTGGACCATGGGATGCTCCTTATGGTGATGGTTGGCGGAGCCAAGCTTACTGCGCGCCCGGAGCTGCGGGGCTTGCGGCGCCTCTAAGATGCGCGCCTTTGATCTGCAAGAAAGAAGCACCGTGTCCGACATCCACATTCGCCGCGACCACCAGCTGGGCCTCGACGAGGCGCGCAAGGTCGCCCACGCCTGGGCCGAAAAAGCCCGCCAAAAATTCGACATGCACTGCACCTACGAACCCGGCGAGGGCCAGGACCGGGTGCTGTTCCACCGCGCCGGCGTCAAAGGCTGGCTCAAGGTCAATGCCCAGTGCTTTGAAATGCACGCCACGCTGGGCTTTCTGTTCACCGCCTTCAAGCCCCGCATCGAGGCCGAAATCGCCGCACAGCTGGACAAGTTGCTGGGCAGCACCCAGGCGTGAGCGACTCAGGGTTTGCAGGACGCCGCCAGACCTACCGCACCAGCCGACCGATCCGCTCGATGGCCAAGGTCACGTGCTGCTGCAGGGCCGCCAGGCACGGCTCAAAACCGGCGCTGAAACCTTGCGCGGCACCCAGGCGCTGCACATAGGCCTGGGCCAGGGGCAGGGCCTGGAGCCAGGCGGAGGCAGGAACCTGCTCGCCCACCGTCAGTTCCAGGGAACGTGCTGGCAAATCGCCGCCGGTGGTCGGCGCAAACACCATGGGCGTCATGTCGTAGGCCGGCGCCAGCCCGTAAGGGCGCCCATGGTCGGATAGGAACGACAGATTGCCGCTGTGCATGTCGGTGTTACCGATCAGGGTGCCAAAGGCCCAAAGCAGGCAAGCGCCCTCGACGGCTTCAGGCGCAATGACACGCTGGTGCGCCAGAGCGCGTGCGACCTCCGGCCAACGGCCCCCGCTGCCCACGAACTCCGCATCCAGCGCCGCCAGCGAGTGCAGTGCACGTCGGCCCCGGGGTCCCTCCCGGTCAAAGCGCTGGACTTCCAGAAACCGCTGCGAGCCATGGTCCACGATGCGACTGCGCGCCGCTGCGATGCCGCCGTCGCTCAGCACCTGCAGCGCGATGTGCTCTGCCAGCAAGAGATCGCGCCAGCGTTCGCTGACCGGACTGGGCAGCGCGGCAGAGAACTTGACGATGACGTGGCTGGCGGGCTCGCCCTCCGCTTGCACGTAGGCCGTGAATTTGGGCTGTTCCCCTGCGGCGGACCAACCCTGCAGGTCGCCCCGCGCCGCTGCGGCCGCCCGTTCGGCGTAGGCCTGGGGCCGGTCGGCTGCCGCCATCGGGGCAGGATTCGGGGCGTTGACGAACTGCTCGCGCGCCGCCACGCCCAGCAGCAAGTTGCCTGGCAGATCGTCCCCCTGAAGCAACAAAGCGCGCAGCGCATGGGTGTCGCTCCAGTCGCTCAGGCGCTCGGGCAGGCCCAGGCGGGAACCGTGGCGCTGGTTGAACGCCCGCCCAAGGTAGCCCTGGGGGCGCATGTCGTACAGCCACCAAGGCAGGCCATCGCTGTGGAGGTGCTGACCGCCTGCCTCGGCCATCACAAAGCCCTCCGGGCACACCGGAATCAGCGTGCCCAGCAGCTGAAGCGCTCCTTGCAGGGACACGCGATAGACCGAGGCCTGCAGCTCGGCACGGGAAGGGTCACGCAGCGCGTATTGAATAGATCTGGCAGCCCCGATCGGCACCACTTCATCGCCCAGGACCTTGAGGGCGCGCGACACGGTAGGCTGGCTCACGTCCAGGGTGGCCATCAGGGCCTTAGCGGGCTGTGGTCCACGGCGCAGCCGCTCTCGGATTTGCTGGGCGTGGTGCTGAGCGGCGGGTTGCATGCCGCTCAGGATAGCCCATCTGAATGGAAGGATGAATAGATTTTTCAGCTCAGCGAGGCAATCAGATCGATGTACTGCTGCTTGGCCACGTCGGCAGCAGTGCCCTTGAGCTTTTCCCAGGCATCCCACTTAGCGCGGCCGACCATGTCGGAGAAGCTGGGCTTTTTCTCGGTGTTGTCGCCCAGCGTGGCCTGCTTGTAGAGGGCGTAGATCTTGAGCAAGGTCGGATTGTCCGGACGCTCGCTCAGGAGTTTGGAATGGGCAACGGCGGCTTCGAAAGTGGCGTTCAGATCGGCCATGGGATGTCTCCTAGATGCATCGACAAAGAGGCCGCAGTATCGGGCAAAACAACAGTGCCGCCCTCTCTTGCCCCACCAGGGGCCCAAAACGCCCGCACATCTCTACAATAAGACCAGCGTTCCACAAAAAACCATGGTGAGATCATTTTATGAGCCAAGACAATGACAACAAGCTGGTCAGCGCCTTGGTGCGCGGCATTTCCATCCTGCGCTGCTTCACGCCCACCGTGCAGGAGCTCAGCGGCAAAGAGCTGACCGACCTGACCGGGCTGCCCAAACCCACGCTGTTTCGCCTGCTCGACACCCTCTGCGAACTGGGGATGCTGCGCTACTCCGCGCGGGTGTCCAAATATGTGCCCGGACTGGGCATGCTCAACATGGCTGCCCCGGCGCTGGCGCGGATGACCGTGCGCCAAATCGCCCGCCCGCTGATGGAAGACCTGGCCAACCACATCGACGGCCAAGTGCAGATTTCCGTAGGCAGCGCACAAGACCTGACCTGCGTGGAGCTGGTGCAGGGGCGCGAGAGCAAGGTGTACCGCTCGGAAGTGGGCATCCATGTCTCGCGCACACGCACCGCGTCGGGACGGGCTTACCTGTGCGCCTTGCCAGAGGAAGAGCGGGCCCAGTTCCTCGCCCAGTTCGAGGCCAAGGAGCCCGCGCGCCTGCCCTGGCTGCAGGACCGCCTGGCCGATGCCCGGCACGACCTGGAGCAAAACGGCTTCTGCCGCAGCCACGGCGACCTGCACCGCGAAATCGCCTCGATCGCTGTGCCGATGACCGCCCCGCGCGACGGCGAATACTGGATCTTTGCGATCTCGCTGCCGGTCTTCAGCCCGCACAGCAAGACGCTGGAAACCGACGTGGGCCCGCGCCTGATCACCCTGGTGCGCAGCGTGGAAGCGGCCCTCGGGAACGCCGGTTAATTCAAAAACACCCAAAGGAGACAAACCATGGACAAAGTCCTTTCCACGCTGCGCGTGGTCGAAATCAGTGGGCTGGGCCCGGGCCCGTTTTGCGCGATGCACCTGGCCGACCTGGGCGCGGACGTGATTTCGGTGGGCCGCGAAGGCGGCGCGGCCGAATTCAAGGGCAGCATCCTGAACCGGGGCAAGCGCTCGGTCTCCGCCGACCTGAAGACGCCCGAGGGCCGCGAACTGGTCCTTAAGCTGGTCGAAAACGCCGATGTGCTGATCGAAGGCATGCGCCCTGGCGTGATGGAACGCCTGGGCCTGGGCCCCGCCGAATGCCAGGCACGCAACCCCAAGCTGGTCTATGGCCGCATGACGGGCTGGGGCCAGACCGGCCCGCTGGCCAAAGCCGCCGGGCACGACAACAACTACATCTCGGTCTCGGGCGCACTGTGGCCTGCCGGGCCGGCCGATGCGCCCCCGGTCACCCCCTTCACGCTGGTGGGCGACATTGGTGGTGGCGCCCTGTACCTGGCGGTGGGCCTGCTGTCCGGCGTGCTGCAGGCCCGGGCCACCGGCAAGGGCACGGTGGTGGACGCGGCCATCCTGGACGGCTCGGCGCACATGCTCAACCTGATGCTCAAGGCCCGCCAAGCCGGCGTGATCGGCGACCACAAGGGCGAGAGCATCCACGACAGCTCGCCCTTCTACGAGACCTACCGCTGCGCCGATGGCGCGCACATCACCGTCGGCTCCATTGAGCCGCAGTTCTACGCCATGCTGCTCGACGCGCTGGGCCTCAAAGACGACCTGGACTTCCAGGGCGCCCAATGGGATCGCGCCCAGTGGCCGCGCCGCCGCGAACGGCTGGCCGCGATCTTCGCGGGCCGCAGCCGCGCCGAATGGCAAGCAGTGTTCGAGGGCACCGACGTCTGCTTTGGTGTGGTGCTCAGTCCCCTGGAAGCCGCGCAGCACCCGCACAACCAGGCGCGGGGTGTCTATCTGGAGCAGGACGGCGTGCTGCAGACCGCCCCTGCGCCACGCTTTGACGGCCAAGCCTATGCCCCCGGCCGCATGAGCGCCAACGGCGAGCACACCGCCGAAGTGGCCGCAGCGCTGGCCAGCGGCGACACCCAAGCAGTGTGGCACGTCCGCCAGGGCTGAGCGCCTGAGGGGCTTGTGGGCCGATTCGTCGCTTCGGACGATGCAGGCGCAGCCCCCCTTTTCTAGAGTGGCGCCATGACCGCAACCCTGACCAACCCCCACACCGCCCACCCCCGCTACCCCCACCTGTTCGCCCCGCTGGACCTGGGCATGTTCCAGTTGAAAAACCGGGCGATCATGGGCTCGATGCACACCGGGCTGGAAGAGTCCGAGAACGGCTTTGACAAGCTCGCGGCCTATTACGCTGAGCGGGCGCGCGGCGGGGTCGGGATGATCATCACCGGCGGCATCTACCCCAACCGCGCAGCGGGCCGGGGCTCCAAGCTGTCCACGCCCGAGGAAGCCGCCCAGCACCGCCGGGTGACCGATGCGGTGCACGCCGCCGACCCCGAGGTCAAGATCTGCATGCAGATCCTGCACACCGGCCCGCTGGCCGGCACGCCCGATTGCGTGGCGCCCTCGGCCATCAAATCGCGCGTGGGCCGCTACACCCCGAACGCGCTCAGCGAAGAAGGCATTGCCCAGCAGATCGCGGACTTTGCGCAGTGCGCGCGCATGGCGCAGCGGGCTGGCTACGACGGGGTGGAGATCATCGGCTCGGCCGGCTACCTGATCAGCACCTTCCTGGTCCAGAAAACCAACCTGCGCACCGACCGCTGGGGCGGGCCGTGGGACAACCGCATGCGCTTTGCGCTGGAGGTCGTTAAAGCCGTGCGCGCCGCCGTGGGGCCGCAGTTCTTGCTGATCTTCCGCATCTCGGCCATGGACATGCTGGACGGCGGCCTGGCCTGGGACGAGGTGGTGGGCCTGGCCCAGGCGGTGGAAGCGGCAGGGGCCAATGTGCTGAGCACCCATTTCTGCTGGCACGAGGCCCCGGTGCCCACCATCGCCACCATGGTGCCGCGCGCGGCCTTTGCCAGCGTCACCGGGCGGCTGCGCAAGGTGGTCAAGGTGCCCGTCATCACCAGCAACCGCATCAACATGCCCGATGTGGCCGAAGATGTACTGGCGCGCGGCGATGCCGACCTGGTCTCCATGGCCCGCCCCATGCTGGCCGACCCCGAGCTGATCAACAAGGCCCGCACCGGCCGCGAAGCCGAGATCAACACCTGCATCGCCTGCAACCAGGCCTGCCTGGACCACACCTTCACCGGCCGGCAGGTCAGCTGCCTGGTCAACCCCCGCGCCTGCAACGAAACCACGCTGAACTACCTGCCCACCCCAAAGGGCAAACGCATCGGCATCGTGGGCGCGGGCCCAGCGGGCCTCGCCTTTGCCACGGTGGCGGCGCAGCGCGGGCACCACGTCACGCTGTTCGATGCCGGCAGCGAAATCGGCGGCCAGTTCAACCTGGCCAAGCGCGTGCCGGGCAAGGAGGAATTCCACGAAACCCTGCGCTACTACCGCACCATGCTGGACACGCTGGGCGTAGACCTGCGCCTGAACACCCCGGTGGATGCCGCGCGCCTCAAGGCCGAGGGCTTCGACGAGGTGGTGGTCGCGACCGGCATCACGCCGCGCACTCCCGATTTGCCCGGCATCAGCCACCCCATGGTCGTGCCCTACATCGACGCGATCCTGGGCCGCAAGCCCATCGGCCAGCGGGTGGCCATCCTGGGCGCGGGCGGCATCGGCTTCGACGTGGCCGAGCTGATCACCCACGCCGGCGTGTCGGGCGCGCTGGACCGCACCGTGTTCGCGCAGGAATGGGGCATTGATTTCGAAAACCACCCGCGTGGCGGCGTGACCGGCGTGGTTCCCCGGGTCCACAAGGCCGACCGCGAGGTCTGGCTGATGCAGCGCAAACCCGACGCCGTGGGCAAAAACCTGGGCCGCACCACGGGCTGGACGCACCGCACCACCTTGCAGCGGCGCGGCGTGCATTTGGTGGCGGGCGTGGAATACCTACAGATCGACGACCAGGGCCTGCACACCCGGGTGAACGGCGAACCCACGCTGTTCGCGGTGGACACCGTGATCGTCTGCGCCGGCCAGACCCCGCAGCGCAGCCTGTTCGACACCCTGCAGGCCGAGGGCATCCGCTGCCACCTGGTCGGCGGCGCCTTTGAAGCAGCCGAGCTGGACGCCAAGCGCGCCATCGACCAGGCCAGTCGGCTGGCGGCGGTGGTGTAACGCCACACCGCCCCAGGCCGCAGATCAGTCCAGACTCAGATTGCGCGAACGAATCAGGTCGCCCCAGCGCTGGCGGTCGCCGTCCACCAGCGTGGTGAAGGCGGCCTGGCTGGCGCCGCCGGGGGTGCCGCCCAGTTGCTGGAGCTTGGCCACCGTGTCGGGGTCCTTGAGCACGGCCAGCAAGTGTTCCTGCAACTTGGCGACCACCTCGGGCGGGGTCTTGGCGGCGGCGAAAAAGCCCAGCCAGCCCAGCACCACGAAGTCCTTCAGCCCGGCCTGCGCCATGGTGGGCACTTCGGGCAGGCTGGCCATGCGCTCGGCGCTGGTCACGGCCAGGGCGCGCAGCTTGCCGGACTTGATGTGCGGCAGGGCCTGGGTCAGGTTGTCGAACATGAACTGCGTCTCGCCCGCCAGCAGCGACATCGTGGCCGGCGTCGCGCCCCGGTAGGGCACGTGCAGCGCAAAGGTGTGGGTGCGCGACTTGAACAGCTCGCCGGTCAGGTGCGTGGTCTGGCCGATGCCCGCCGAGGCAAACGACAGCTTGCCGGGCGCTTTCTTCAGCTGCGCGATCAGGCCGGCCAGGTCCTGGATGGGCGACTGCGCATTGACGACCAGCACGTTCGGGAACGAGACCAGGTCGGTCAGCGGTACGAAGTCCTGGGGCTGGTAACTGAGGTTCTTGTAAGCGCTGTAGTTGATCGCGTGCGAGCCGGTGTTGCCCACCAGCAGGGTGTGGCCGTCGGCCGGTGCGCGCAGCAGGGCCTGGGTGCCCAGAATGCCGCCGCTGCCGGGCTTGTTGTCCACCACCACCGACTGGCCCAGGCGGGCCGCCAGCTTTTGCGCGACCATGCGTGCGGGGATGTCCGTGGTCCCACCGGCAGCGCCAGGCACGACGATGGTGAGCGCCTTGGTGGGCCAGGCCGTTTGCGCCTGGGCGGCCAGAGGGCTGAGTGCCAATGGCATGGCGCACGCAGTGGCCAAGGCCCCCAACAGGGCGCGGCGGTGGGCAAAAGAATTCATGCAGGTCTCCTGAATAAGAAAAAAGGGCCGCGCCCGCCTGGCCAGGGCCAAACCGGCACGGCCCCAAGGGCTGTGGCTACTCTATTTTTGATAGCTATTACCGCTGATATCCATTGGCCTGGAGGCCAATTTCATCCTAAATCGCTCACTTCCCGGTCCAGACCGGCTTGCGCTTTTCGGCAAAGGCAGCGGCGCCTTCGCGGGCGTCGACGGAGCTGAAGATGGGCTCGGAGAGCTTGCGCTGGCGCTCGAACATCTCGGCCTGCGGCCAGTCGGCCGACTCGGTGACGATGCGCTTGCTGGTCGCGACGGCCAGCGGGCCGTTGGCAGCGATCACTTCGGCCAGGGCCAGCGCATCTTGCAGGGCCTGGCCGGGTTCGCTCAGGCGGTTGAGCAGGCCGTACTGATAGGCCCGCTCGGCGCCCAGGAAGTCGCCCGTGAGGATGCATTCCATCGCAATGTGGAAGGGCAGGCGCTGGGGCAGGCGCACCATGCCGCCCGCCGCGGCCACCAGGCCGCGCTTGACTTCGGGCAGGCCGAACTTGGCTTCGCGCGAAGCCACCAGCAGGTCGCAGGCCAGCGCCAGCTCAAAACCGCCGGCCAGGGCATAGCCCTCGATGGCGGCGATCAGCACCTTCTTGGGTGGGGCTTCGGTCAAACCGCAGAAGCCCCGGCCCGGAATGCTGGGCCGCGAGCCCTGCAAAAAACCCTTGAGGTCCATGCCGGTGCAGAAGTTGCCGCCCGCGCCGGTGATGATGCCCACGCGCAGGTCATCCCGCGCCTCCAGCTGGTCGATGGCGGCTGCCATCGCGGTGGCCAGCTCAAAGTTGGCGGCGTTCTTGACCTGGGGCCGGTTCAGGGTCATGACCTGCACATGGCCATGGATCTCAACCAACAACGGAGATTCGGGGGTGCTCATCAGAGAAGTTTCTTCCATTGAACGAAGTGGGCTGAGGCCCACAAGCCTTGCCGCTGCGGCAGCCTCACCCGCAACGGGCCACCGTGGAACTGGCTTCGCCAGGCCACGGGTGGCTTCCCCTGGGGGAAGCCGCGCAGCGGCTCAGGGGGGTCAACGAGGTTGCATGCGGATGGCGCCATCCAGGCGGATGGTTTCGCCGTTCAGCATCGGGTTCTCCAGGATGCTGGCGGCCAGCATCGCGAACTCGTGCGGACGGCCCAGGCGGGCGGGGTTGGGGATGGACGCGGCCAGCGAGTCCTTCACCGCCTGGGGCAGCTTGTCCAGGATGGGGGTGTCGAAGATGCCGGGGGCAATCGTGCAGACGCGGATGAACTTGGTCGCCAGGTCGCGCGCGGCGACCAGGGTCATGCCGATGATGCCGGCCTTGGCCGAAGCATACGGAATCTGGCCGATCTGGCCCTCGTAGCCCGCCACCGAGGCGGTGAGCACGCAGGCGCCGCGCTCGCCCTCAATGGGCTCGTTCTTGGCCATGCGGACCGCCGCCAGGCGGAGCACGTTGAAGGTGCCGATCAGGTTCAGGCGCACGATGGATTCGTACTTTTCCAGGGAGCCGGGGCTGCCGTCCTTCTCGACCAGGCGCACCGGGCCGCCGCGGCCGGCGCAATGCACCAGCGCGCGCAGCGGGCCCAGGGCCTCGGCGGCGTCATAGACGCGGTTCATGTCGTCGGTGTCGCAGACATCGGCCTTGACGAAGCGGGCGTGGGGGCCCAGCTCGGCGGCACGGGCCTGGCCCTGTTCTTCATTGATGTCGGCAATCACCACGCTCACGCCGCGCTCGGCCAGCAGGCGGGCCGTGGCCAGGCCCAGGCCGGAGGCACCGCCCGTGACGACGGCGGACAGGGAAGCTTCGAGTTTCATGGGGGTTCTTTCTGCTGAAAAGCGCTGAATCAAGGTCCGGGGGTCACAGCCGCTCGATGATGGTGGCGTTGGCCATGCCGCCGGCCTCGCACATCGATTGCAGGCCATAGCGGCCGCCGTTGTCTTCCAGCGCATGCAGCATGGTGGTCATCAGGCGGATGCCCGAGGCGCCCAGCGGATGGCCCAGGGCGATGGCGCCACCGCGCGGGTTCAGGCGGGCCGGGTCGGCGCCCAGGTCCTTGGCCCAGGCCAGGGGCACGGGGGCAAAGGCTTCGTTGATTTCGTAGTGCTGGATGTCGCCCAGCTGCATGCCGGTCTTGGCCAGCACGCGGCGGGTGGCGGGGATGGGGGCGGACAGCATCATCAGCGGGCTGTCGCCGCAGACATCGAAGCCCACGAAACGGGCGCGGGGTTGGAGGTTCAGCTTGGTCGCCATGCGCTCGCTGACCAGCAGCATCGCGGCGGCGCCGTCGCTCATCTGCGAGGAATTGCCCGCCGTGGTGTGCCAGCCGATCTCGGGGAAGCGCGCCGCCAGCGCATCGGTGCGGAACACGGGCTTGAGCGTGGCCAGGCCCTCGGCGGTGGTGCTGGGGCGGATGGTTTCGTCCTCGCCGACCACGCCGTTCAGGGTGTGGATGGGCAGGATCTCGCGCTGGAAGGCCGCGCGCGACTGGTGCGCCAGCTGGTGCGAGCGGGCGGAATAGGCATCGAGTTCCTCGCGGCCCAGGCCCCATTTGGCGGCCACCATGTCGGCCGACACGCCCTGGCCGACCAGGCCCGGCGCGTAGCGCTCTTCAAAACCGGGCGAATAGGGGTTCTGCCCGATGCGGCTGCTGCCCATGGGCACGCGGCTCATCGATTCGACGCCGCAGGCAATCACGATGTCGTAGGCGCCGGCCATGATGCCCTGCGCCGCGAAATGCACCGCCTGCTGGCTGGAGCCGCACTTGCGGTCGATGGTGGTGGCGGGCACATGCTCGGGGTAGCCCGCCGCCAGCCAGGCCACGCGGCCAATGCCAGCGGACTGCTCGCCCACCTGGCTGACGCAGCCGGTGATCACGTCATCCACCGTCGCCGGGTCAATGCCGTTGCGCTCGACCAAGCCCTTGAGCACCTGAGCCAGCAGGTCGCCAGGGTGAACGCCCGCGAAGGCGGAGTCGGGCTTGGAGCGTCCCATGGGGGACCGGATGGCATCGATGATGAAGGCTTGGTTCATGGCGCTTTCCTAAGTGATTCTTTGAAACATTCGTCTCGAAAAACAAATTTACAAGCATCAACATCGGAAAGTCAAGGTGGTTTTCCTGTATTTCTCTCAAAAAAATGCAATGTAAACTTATTTTTTGAGATTGAAGTACCATTGTTTTAAAAATCAATCTTGAATTCCCGCTGGTCGGAGGCCCTCCACCGACCGGCACCGGCCTTTCCCTGGATTCCCTGGAGACACCCCCCACCATGACGGTCTTTGCGTCCTGGGCTGCCCGGCAGCCCGACAAACCCGCCCTTGTCGATGCCGACACGGGCGCCACGCTGTGTTTTGGCGAACTGGAGCGCCAGGCGCGGCACAACGCCCATTGGCTGGTGTCGCTGGGCCTGCAGGCGGGAGACAACATCGCGCTGCTGTTGGAAAACCGGTTTGAACTCCTCGTGCTGGGCATGGCGGCCCGCCAGGCAGGGCTGTACTTCACGCCCATCAGCACCCACCTGGCTGTGCCCGAGGTCCGCTACATCCTGCAAGACTGCGGGGCGCGGGCGGTGTTTGTCTCGCGCAGCTGTGCGCACCTGCTGCCCGAGCCGGCCGAGCGCCAGGCACTGCAGTGCTTTGCCGTCGACGACGGCGTGGCCGACACCGTGGCGGACTGTCGCCCCTGGCAAGCCACGCTGGCGGCGTTTGTCGCCACGGGTCAGGTTGAAGGCGAAGGGGGGCTGGCCAGCCGTCCGCTGGGGCGCGACCTGCTGTATTCCTCTGGCACCACCGGCCGGCCCAAGGGCGTGCGCCGGCCCCTGACGCCCGCCAGCGAGCGCGAGCAGCTGGACGCGGAGGCACAAGGCTGGAAAAAACTGTACTTTTTTGACGAGCACAGCGTCTATCTGTCGCCCGCGCCGCTCTACCACGCGGCGCCGCTGCGCTATGTGATGCGCACGCTGGAGGTCGGCGGCACCTGCGTGGTCATGCGCAAGTTCGACGCCGAAGCGGCCCTGGCCCTGATGGCGCGCTACCGCGTCACCCACAGCCAGTGGGTGCCCACCATGTTCACCCGCATGCTGGCCCTGCCCGCCGAGGTGCGCCAGCGCTACGACCTCAGCTCCCTGCGCATGGCGGTGCATGCCGCCGCGCCCTGCCCCGTGCCGGTCAAGCAGGCCATGCTGGACTGGTGGGGCGATGTGCTCTACGAGTACTACGCCGGCTCCGAGGCCGTGGGCACCACCTTCATCACCTCGCAGGAATGGCGCAAGCACCCTGGCTCGGTAGGCAAGGTCATGACGGGCCAGCTGCACATCGTCGGCGACGACGGCCAGGAACTTCCGCCCGGCGAGGTGGGACGCATCTATTTCTCGGGCGTGCCGCGCTTTGAGTACCTCAACGACGACGACAAGACCCGCGAGGCCTACAACGACAAGGGCTGGGCCACCTACGGCGACATCGGCCATGTCGATGCCGAGGGCTACCTCTACCTGAGCGACCGGCGCGCCGACCTGATCCTGTCGGGCGGCGTGAACGTCTATCCCCAGGAAATCGAGAACGTGCTCAACACCCACCCCGCCGTGGCCGACGTGGCCGTGGTCGGCGTGCCCGATGTGGACTTTGGCGAAGTGCCCAAGGCCGTGGTCTGCCTGCGCCCCGGCCATGCGCCGGACCAGGCCCTGGCCGATGCCATCGGCCAGTTCTGCGCCGAGCGGCTGGCGCGCCTGAAGCTGCCGCGCACCGTGGTGTTTGCCGAGCAGCTGCCCCGCCTGGAGACCGGCAAGCTGCTGCGCCGCGTGCTCAAGGAACAGTTCAAAACCGACGCAGACAGCGGCTTTGCCATTCACCGCTGAACGCCCCTTCTCCCTCCCCCTCCCCTCTTTTGACAAAGGAAGCTTGCCATGCGCACCGTCTACCGTGAAGACCACGAAATGTTCCGCGACCAGGTCCGCCGCTTCGTGGACAAGGAAATCGCCCCCCACATCGCCGAATGGGAGCGCCAGGGCATCGTGCCCAAGTCGCTGTGGCTCAAGGCCGGCCAAGAAGGCCTGCTGAACACCCTGCTGCCCGAGCCCTACGGCGTGGGCGGCGACTTCGGCCACGCCGCCGTGCTGATCGAGGAACTGGCCCGGGTCAACGCCACCAGCGTGGGCTTTCCGTTGCACTCCGACATCGTCGCGCCCTACATCCACACCTACGGCAACGCGGCGCAGAAAGACCGCTGGCTGGTCCCGATGGCCAAGGGCGAGGTGATTGGCGCCATCGCGATGACCGAGCCCGGCACCGGCAGCGACCTCAAATCGGTGCGCACCACCGCCCGCCGCGACGGCGACCACTACGTGATCAACGGCTCCAAGACCTTCATCACCAACGGCCAGAACTGCGGCCTGGTGATCGTGGTGGCCAAGACCGACCCCGAGGCGGGCGCCAAGGGCGTGTCGCTGATCGTGGTCGAGGAAGGCACGCCCGGCTTCAGCAAGGGCCGCAAGCTGGAAAAGATCGGCCTGCTGGCCCAGGACACCTCGGAGCTGTTCTTCGAGGACTGCCGCGTGCCCGTGGGCAACCGCCTGGGCGAAGAGAACGCCGGCTTCAAGTACCTGATGCACGAGCTGGCGCAGGAGCGCCTGGTGATCGGTGTGCGCGCCGCCATGTGCATCGAGACCTTCCTGCAGCGCACCATCGACTACACCCGCGACCGCAAGGCCTTTGGCCAATCCATCCTGCAGTTCCAGAACACCAAGTTCAAGCTGGCCGAGGCCAAGGCGCAGGCGACAATGCTGCGCGTGTTCGTGGACGACTGCCTGGCACTGCACCTGGAGCGCAAGCTCACCCCCGAGCGCGCGGCCATGTGCAAGCTCAACGCCACGGCCCTGCAGAACAAGCTGCTGGACGAGTTCCTGCAGCTGCACGGCGGCTACGGCTACATGAGCGAGTACCTGGTGGGCCGCGCCTGGGTCGATGCCCGCGTGGGTCGCATCTACGGCGGCAGCGACGAGATCATGAAAGAGATCATCTCGCGCACGCTGTGAATACGGTGTCCCAGACGCTCAGCGGATCATCATGCCGCCATCGGCCACGACGGTCTGGCCTGTGACGTAGCGCGCAGCCGGGCTGGCCAAGAACACGGCCACGCCGCCAATGTCGTCGGGCTCGCCCATGCGGCGCAGTGGCGCCTGCGCGTTGTACTTGGCACTGAGCACGGGGTCCTCGTGCAGGGCGCGGGCAAAGTCGGTCTTGATCAGGCCGGGTGCGACGCAGTTGACGCGGATGTTGTCCGGTCCCCACTCCACCGCCAGATTGCGCGCCAGCTGCATGTCGGCGGCTTTGGACAGGTTGTACGCCCCGATCACGGCCGAGCCGTGCAGGCCGCCGATCGAGGACACGAGCACGATGGCACCATCCCGCCGGGCCTGCATGTCCGGATAGACCAGGTTGCACAGCCAGGTGTTGGACAGCACGTTGTTGCGCATGACCTTGTCGAACACCTCGTCGCCCATGCCGGTCGTCGGGCCGTAGTAGGGGTTGGTGGCGGCATTGCACACCAGGATGTCGATGGGCCCCCAGGCCGCGCGGGTCTGCGCGACCAGGGCCTCCAGCTGCTCCTTGCTGGAAATGCTGGCCGCAATCGCCATGGCCTGGCCGCCGGCGGTGCGGATTTCCTCGACCACTTTTTCGCAAGCGTCCTGCTTGCGGCTGGACACCACCACCCGGGCCCCGGCCCGGGCCAGCTGGTGCGCGATGGACCGGCCAATCCCCCGGCTCGAACCGGTGACGATGGCGACTTTGTCTGTCAGATCAAAAAGGGACATGGGCAGGCTCCGGGTTGAACAAGGCGGCCATGTTCAGGGCCGGCCCGGCGCGCTGTCAGTCCTTGGCGTGACAGCCGGGCGGCTCATCCGCCCACAGCGGGCGGCAACAGCTCGGGCAAGGGCCAGTGCAGCAGCTCGGCCAGGCGCTGCACCACCCACCGCGCCTCAGGCGGCGTGACGGGCCCACCCTCCGCCGCCAGCCCCTGGTAAATCTGCCGCAGGACCACCGCCTCGGACGGGGCCTCGCGGTGGTACAGGATCTGGGCCTGCTCCACCAGCAGCTGTGCCAGGTCCTCGCACAGTTCGTAGCGGGCCAGCACCTGGTCCTTGGGCGCCTGCAGGCGCCCCCGGGCATCGTGGAACAAGGCCACAAACGAAGGCGGAACAAAGAGCTGGTTGTCGTCGGACATGGGTGGGGCGCGGGGCGCTCAGGGCAATGGAAACGGCGAAGTATCCGCGAGGACAGGCATATCGGTTTTGCGCATAAACAAGGACAAAAAGGTCGCTTGGGCTTGTGAACACCCCTTCCTACACTGGCTGCCAGAGACGGCGTTGTGCCGCATTCAGCCACCAGAAAGGAGTTCCTATGCATCCCATCACCCGCCCACTTTCCGCCTGGAAATCCTGGCTCCCCGTGGCCGCCATTGGCTTGGCCAGTTTGTCAAGCGGTGCCGTGAGCGCCGCCACCGCGATCCCTGCAGGCCCACTGGTCAGCACCGAGTGGCTCTCGCAGAACCTGGACAACCCCAAGGTCCGCGTGATCGAGGTCAGCGTCAACCCCGGCCTGTACGAACGGGCCCATGTGCCTGGCGCGGTCAACTTCTCCTGGCACAACGACCTGAACGACAAGGTGCGCCGCGACATCGTCGGCAAACAGAGTTTTGAAACCCTGCTGTCCAAGGCCGGCGTGGCCCCCGACACCACCGTGGTGCTGTACGGCGACACGAACAACTGGTTCGCCGCCTGGGGCGCCTGGGTGTTCGACCTCTACGGCGTGAAGAACGTCAAGCTGCTCGACGGCGGCCGCAAGAAATGGGAGGCCGAGAACCGCCCCTTGAACAACCGCGCCCCCGAGTACGCCGCCACCACCTACCGCGTGGGCAGCATCAACCTGGACCTGCGCGCCCGCCTGGGCGATGCGCTGGCCGCGGCCGAGGGCAAGAGCGATGCCAAGCTGGTGGACATCCGCTCCGCCGACGAGTACCAGGGCAAGGTGTTCGCCCCGGCGGGCGTGCCGGAGCTGTCCATCCGCGCCGGCCACATTCCGGGCGCCGTCAACGTGCCCTGGGGCCAGGCGGTCAAGGAAGACGGCACCTTCAAGTCCCCCGAGGAACTCAAAAAGCTCTACGCCGGCGTGGGCATTGACGGCAGCAAGCCGGTGATCACCTACTGCCGCATCGGCGAGCGCTCCAGCCACACCTGGTTCGCGCTGTCCAAGATCCTGGGCTACAAGGTCAAGAACTACGACGGCTCTTGGACCGAATACGGCAACGCCGTTGGCGTGCCCATCAACAACCCCGCTGGCACCGTCTGGGCCGCTAAATAAAAGTCGCATCACGCAATGGGGAAGGAGCCTGCTCGGCTCCCTTGACAGCCCGCAGCCCGCGGGCTTTTTTGATGGAGAACACCATGCACATCGCACCCATCGCGGCGAGCGGCCTGCTCGGTGCCCTGCTGCTGAGCGCCCAGGCGCTGCAAGCCCAGCCGGGCGGGCGCTCGCTGGCCTTCGCGCTTCTCACCGGCGGCCTGCTGGGCCTGGTGCTGCAACGCAGCCGCTTTTGCTTCTATTGCCATGCCCGCGACTGGTTCGAGGATGGCAACCCCCGGGGGTTGCTGGCCATCTTGCTGGCGCTGGCCGTGGGCAGCATCGGCATGACCGTCATCCTGGGCGGCTGGGTGCCAGTGCCCGAGCCGGGCAAGCTGCCGCCGGACATGCACATCGGCCCGGTGAGCTGGGTGCTGGTGCTGGCGGGCCTGGCCTTCGGCACGGGGATGGTGGTGTCGGGCTCGTGCATCAGCGCACACTGGTACCGACTGGCCGAGGGCTCGCCGATGGCGCCGTTCGCGCTGATCGGTACGGCGCTGGGCTTCGTGCTGGGCTTTCGGACCTGGAACCCGCTCTACAGCCTGGCCGTGGCCGATGCGCCTGTGGTCTGGCTGCCAGGGCACCTGGGCTACGGCGGCGCGCTGGCCCTGCAGCTGGCGTTGCTGGGCGCCATCGCCGCCTGGCTGTGGCGCGGCTTTGCACAGGAGCTGCCGACAGCGCCTGCCAGCCGCCAGGTTCCCAACCTGCGCACGATCTGGCAGCAGCTGTGGACCGGGCGATGGCCCTACTGGGTGGGTGGCCTGGCCGTGGGCGCCATCGCCGCATTGACCATCGTGCGGATGCGCCCGCTGGGCGTCACAGCCACGCTGGGGGGTGCGACGCGCCAGGGCGCGCAGTCGCTGGGCTGGATTCCCGAGCGGCTCAACGGCCTGGACGGCTTTGCCGGCTGCGCGACCACGCCCCAGGCCAGCTGGCTGACCCCCAACGCCCTGGTGCTGGCGGGCCTGATTGCAGGCGCCTTCATTGCCGGGCTGGCCAGCCGGCAGTTTGCCCCCCGCTGGCCCACGCTGCGCGATGCTGGCCGCGGCCTGGCGGGCGGCGTGTTGCTGGGCTGGGGTGCGATGACCGGGCTGGGCTGCACCGTGGGCACCCTGCTGTCAGGAACGATGGCCGGCGCCCTGTCGGGCTGGGTCTTCGGACTCTCGCTGTTCGTCGCGGTCTGGGCAGGACTGAAGGTCAAGGCGCATTGGGGCTGGTAACGGCTCGCGGCCCAACGCGGCTTATGCGTTTTCCAAGCAAGCAAGCGCAAAAAGCTTCGTTCTCATTCGAGGGACGGATTCCTAGACTCCTTTTCACTGTGATTGCCGACCCGCCAGAACGCGGCGTCGGTGCTGTGAAAGGAGTTTTTCATGTCTGCCGTCCTCGCCATTGACCTGCCCTTGGCCACCTCCAAGGTAGCCATTCCTCACCAAGACTTCGAAGTCCGCCCCTTGCCCGAGGCCCCCGGTGGCTTCGCCGGCGAAATCGTGGGGCTGGACCTGTCCCAGCCGCTGCATGCCGGCGACTTTGCCCGCATCCACCAGGCGCACCTGGCGCACCCAGTGCTGGTGTTCCGCGACCAGCGCATCACGCCGCAGCAGCATGTCGATTTCAGCCGCCGCTTCGGGCCACTGCAAATCCATGTGCTGCGCAATTTCCAGCTGGCGGGGCATCCGGAAATCCTGGTGGTCTCCAACATCCTGGAGAACGGCCAACCGATTGGCCTGGGCGATGCCGGCCATTTCTGGCACTCGGACCTGTCGTACAAGGCCGTGCCCAGCCTGGGCTCGCTGCTGCACGCTCAGGAACTGCCGGGCGAGGGCGGCGACACCCTGTTCGCCGACCAGTACGCCGCCTGGGAGCGCCTGCCCGAAGACCTGAAGGCGCGCCTGCACGGCCTACGGGCCGAGCACAGCTACCTGGCCAAGTACGAGGAATTGCGTGCCAAGAGCCCCTGGCGCCCTGCGCTGACCCAAGCGCAGAAAGACGAGGTCGCGCCTTCCATTCACCCGGTGGTGCGCACCCACCCGGAAACCGGGCGCAAGGCCTTGTTCGTCAGCGAGCACTTCACCACCCGCATCGTCGGCCTGCCCGAGACCGAAAGCCGCCAACTGCTGGACCAGTTGTTCGCGGCCAGCGTGGCCCCCAGCCTGGTCTACCGCCACCGCTGGCAGCCCCACGACCTGGTGTTCTGGGACAACCGCGCCGTGCAACACCTGGCATCCGGCACACCCGACAGCGAACGCCGCAAGCTCTACCGCACCACGGTCGAGGGCGATGTGCCGCGCTGAAAACTCCTCTTTTGATAGCTATTACCGCCCGTATCCATTGGCTTAAAGCCACTTTTGACTGAAATTTCTCTCATGCCCTCTTCCAAATCCTTCATCCCCTCCCTGGGCCGCAGGGCCCTCACCGTGACGACGGCCGCCAGCTTGCTGCTGGCCGGCCTGGGCCTGTCCACACCGGCCCGGGCGGCCGAGGGCCAGCTGCGCATTGCGCAGCAGTTCGGCATCGTCTATTTGCTGCTGAACGTGGCGCAGGAGCAGAAGCTGATCGAGAAGCACGGCAAGGCGGCCGGGGTGGACATCAAGGTCGAGTTTGTGAAGCTTTCGGGAGGGCCAGTGATCAACGATGCGCTGCTGTCCGGCAACATCGACATCGCGGGCGCGGGCATCGCGCCGCTGTTCACGCTGTGGGACCGCACCAAGGGCAAGCAGAACGTCAAGGGCGTGGCCTCGCTGGGCAACTTCCCGAACTATCTGATCAGCACCAACCCCCAGGTCAAGTCGATTGCCGACTTCGGCGACAAGGACCGCATCGCGCTGCCCGCTGTCGGCGTGTCGGTGCAGTCCCGCATCCTGCAAATGGCCTCGGCCAAGCTCTGGGGCGACAAGGAATTCAATCGCCTGGACAAGCTGCAGGTCGCCCTGCCCCACCCCGACGCGGCGGCGGCCCTGATCAAGGGTGGCACCGAAATCAACGCCCACTTCGGCAACCCGCCCTTCCAGGACCAGGAGCTGGCGGCCAACCCGAATGCACGCATCGTGCTCAAGTCCTACGACGTGCTGGGCGGGCCTTCGTCGGGCACGATGCTGTACGCCACCGAAAAATTCCGCACCGAGAGCCCCAAGACCTACAAGGCCCTGCTGGACGCGCTGGACGAAGCCGCGAAATTCACCACCACCAACCCCGAGAAGGCCGCCGACATTTACCTGAAGCAGGCCGGCGGCAACATCGACCGCAACCTGCTGCTGAGCGTGCTCAAGAGCCCGGAGGTGCAGTTCAAGATCCGCCCGGAAAACACGCTCAAGATGGGCCAGTTCCTGCACCGCGTGGGGGTCATCAAGCAGCAGCCGACGTCCATCAAGGACTATTTCTTTGACGACCCGCAAACCCAGGGCGGGAACTGAAGCCAGCCATGTCCTTGTCTTTGCCCAATCCCTTGCTGCAGGTCGAAGGCGTGAGCATCGACTACCGCACGCGCGACCGCGTGGTGCGGGCCACGCACCAGGTCTCGTTCGAGGTGCATGCGGCCGAGCGCTATGTGCTGCTGGGCGCCTCGGGCTGCGGCAAGTCCACCCTGCTCAAGTCGATTGCCGGCTTCATTCCACCGAGCGAAGGCCAGGTCAAGCTCCACGGCCAGTCCGTGACGCAGCCGGGCCCCGACCGGGTGGTGGTGTTCCAGGAGTTCGACCAGCTCCCGCCCTGGAAGACGGTGCGCGAGAACGTGATGTTCCCGCTCTTGGCGTCCAGGCGCTGCGGCCGGGCCGAGGCGTCCGAGCGGGCGCTGCACTACTTGGACAAGGTGGGGCTGGCGGCCTTTGCCGACGTGCATCCGCACCAGCTCTCGGGCGGCATGAAGCAGCGGGTGGCGATTGCCCGGGCGCTGGCCATGCAGCCGCAGGTGCTGCTGATGGATGAGCCCTTTGCCGCGCTGGACGCCCTGACCCGCCGGCGCATGCAGGAAGAGCTGCTCGCGCTGTGGGAGGAGTTCCGCTTCGCGCTGATCTTCGTCACCCATTCCATCGAGGAAGCGCTGGTGGTGGGCCACCGCATCGCCATCCTCTCGCCGCACCCGGGGCGCCTGCGTGCCGAGGTCAATTGCCACCAGTTCGGCCTGCACAGCCTGGGTGGGGTGGCGTTTCAGGCCACCGCGCAGCGCATCCACCAGCTGTTGTTCGACGAACCAGCGGCTGGCAGTCCCACGCCGCCCGTGCCCGGCTCGGTCGAAGCCGATGCCCCCGCGCTCGCCCCGGAACGGCAGGCGCGTGCCCCCTACCTTCCACCGGTGGGCTCACTGCCCTTCCAGATTGCGCTTTGACCATGTCCCTCGCTGCGGCCCCCCACGCGCCCCTCACCCCGCCGATCCGGCCCGAAGTCGAACATGCCCTGCCCCCGCTGGGCCCCCTGGCCGCCGCCCAGCCGGTGCCACTGGGCGCCCGCCTCTGGCAGCAGGCGGGGGTGCGCAAGCTGCTGATCCTGGCCGTGCTGGCCCTGCTGTGGGAGGCCGTCGCGCGCTGGCAGGACAACGACCTGCTACTGCCCACCTTCTTACAGACCGCCCAGGCCCTGCTTGAAGGGCTGTGGTCGGGCGAGCTGCTGCAGAAATCGGCGCTGTCGCTGGCGGTGTTGCTCAAGGGCTACCTGCTGGGGATCGCGGCGGCCTTTGCGCTCACCACGCTGGCGGTGTCCACCCAGTTCGGGCGGGATGTGCTGTCCACGCTGACCTCGATGTTCAACCCCCTGCCCGCGATTGCGCTGCTGCCCCTGGCGCTGCTGTGGTTCGGCCTGGGCGAGGGCAGCCTGGTGTTCGTGCTGGTGCACTCGGTGCTGTGGCCGCTGGCGCTGAACACCTATGCGGGCTTTCAGGCCGTGCCGGAAACCCTGCGCATGGCGGGGCGCAACTACGGGCTGCGCGGCATCGGCTATGTGCTGCAGATCCTGGTGCCGGCGGCGCTGCCGTCCATCCTGTCCGGACTCAAGATTGGCTGGGCCTTTGCCTGGCGCACGCTGATCGCGGCGGAGCTGGTGTTCGGCGCCTCGTCGGGCAAGGGGGGCCTGGGTTGGTACATTTTCCAGAACCGCAATGAGCTCTACACCGACAAGGTGTTCGCCGGCCTGATCCTGGTGGTCCTGATCGGCCTGCTCGTGGAAAGCCTGGGCTTTCACACGCTGGAGCGCATGACGGTCCGCCGCTGGGGCGTGCAACGCTGAAACCGCCCCCCGATTCGCATTTTTTGGAGTTCTTCCCATGATCGTGTTTGTCACTGGCGCCTCGGCCGGTTTTGGCGAGGCCATCGCCCGTGCCTTTGTCCGCGGAGGCCACCGGGTGGTCGCCACCGCCCGGCGCAAGGACCGCCTGCAGGCCCTGGCCCAGGAACTGGGCGACGCGCTGCTGCCCCTGGAGCTGGACGTGCGCGACCGCGCCGCCTGCGAGGCCCTGCCCGGCCAGTTGCCCGCCGACTGGGCCGCCATCGACGTGCTGGTCAACAACGCCGGCCTGGCCCTGGGCCTGGAGCCCGCGCACCAGGCTTCGCTGGACGACTGGCAGACCATGATCGACACCAACTGCACGGGCCTGGTGCAGGTCACCCGCGCGCTGCTGCCCGGCATGGTGGAGCGCAACCGGGGCCATGTGTTCAACCTGGGCTCGATTGCGGGCACCTGGCCGTACGCCGGCGGCAATGTCTACGGCGCCACCAAGGCCTTCGTGCGGCAGTTCAGCCTGAACCTGCGCGCCGACCTGGCGGGCAAGGCGATTCGCGTGACCGACATCGAGCCCGGCCTGTGCGGCGGCACCGAGTTCTCCGCCGTGCGCTTCCATGGCGACGAGGACAAGGCCGCCAAGGTCTACCAGGACGTGCAGCCGCTCACCGCCGAGGACATTGCCGACACCATTTACTGGATCGCCACCCGCCCCGCACACGTCAACATCAACACCATCGAAATGATGCCCGTGGCGCAGTCGTTTGCCGGTCTGTCGGTGCACCGCGGTTAAAAACCGCTTTCCCATTTTTTCAATCCCTGGAGACACCCATGTCCACGTCCTGGAAGTTCGAAACCCAATCCGTCCACGCCGGCTACAGCCCGGACCCGGTTACCAAATCGGTGGCGGTGCCCATCTACCAAACCGCCGCCTACGCCTTTGACAGCGCGCAGCACGGTGCCGACCTGTTCGACCTGAAGGTGCCGGGCAACATCTACACGCGGATCATGAACCCGACCACCGACGTACTGGAAAAGCGCCTGGCCGCGCTGGAAGGCGGTATCGGCGCGCTGGCCCTGGCCTCGGGCCAGGCGGCGGTGACCTACGCGATCCAGACCATCGCCGAGGCGGGTGACAACATCGTCGCTGCCACCGCGCTGTACGGCGGCACCTACAACCTGTTCGCGCACACCCTGCCGCAGTACGGCATCGAGACGCGCTTTGCCGACCACCGCGACCCGGACAGCTTCGGCCCGCTGATCGACGCGCGCACCAAGGCGGTCTACGTGGAATCGGTGGGCAACCCCGCCGGCAATGTGACCGACATCGCCCGCATCGCCGAAGTGGCGCACCGCCATGGCGTGCCGCTGATCGTGGACAACACGGTGGCCACGCCCTACCTGCTGCGCCCCTTCGAGCACGGCGCGGACATCGTGGTGCATTCGCTCACCAAATACCTGGGCGGGCATGGCACCACGCTGGGCGGCGCCATCGTCGACTCGGGCAAGTTCCCCTGGGCCGAGCACAAGGAGCGCTTCCCGCGCCTGAACCAGCCCGACCCCAGCTACCACGGCGTGGTCTACACCGAAGCCCTGGGCCCGGCGGCCTACATCGGCCGTG
>CAYZPX010000004.1:0-31353 GCA_964480105.1 uncultured Burkholderiaceae bacterium
AGCCCCGCCCTGATGTGGATAGTGCGTACCCAGAACCTAGGGATTACCCTGATTTTCGAAGGACCTTGGTGCCTCGCTTGGGGCAGAAAGGGGTTTGCTACATTGCCCGCCTCCCTTGCCTGTCTGAGGAAACCCCATGGCCAGAGTGCGTTGGAAGCGCTGTTTTTCATTCACGCTGCACGGCGCTGCTTTGCTGGCGCTGGTGGCCTGTGGCGCTGTTCAGGGCCCCGGGGTGCGCCAGCCGCCTGGCGATCCGTTCGTTCCGCCCGAGCCGCCGTCGGGCTACCAGGCCAAGGCCATCGCCTACGCCCAGCGCGACATGGTGGCCGCTGCCCATCCGCTGGCGGTGCAGACTGGTGTGGAGATCCTGGCCCAGGGCGGCAGCGCGATCGATGCAGCCATCGCGGCGCAGATGGTGTTGACCTTGGTCGAGCCCCAGTCTTCGGGCATTGGCGGTGGTGGCTTTTTGCTGCACTACGACGCGGCCCGCCGGCAAGTGCAGGCCTACGACGGCCGGGAAACCGCTCCCAGGGCCGCCACGGCAGACCTTTTTGTCGGACCCGATGGCAAGCCTTTGCCCTTTTTGAAGGCGGTGGACAGCGGCCTGTCGGTGGGCACGCCCGGGCTGTTGCGCATGCTCGAAGACGCCCATCGGGCCCACGGCAAGTTGCCTTGGAGGGACTTGTTCATTCCCGCAATTCAGCTCAGCGAACAGGGCTTTGCGATTTCGCCGCGCATGGCGGTGTCGATTGCCACAGCGGCTCCCCGCATTCGGGTCCAGGGCGAACCGGCAGCCCGTTATTTCTTGAACGCCGACGGCACACCCAAGGCGGCCGGTACCTGGCTCCAGAACCCTGAACTGGCCACCACGCTGCGTGCCGTGGCCGAGGGTGGGGCCCAGGCCTTCTACCAGGGTGAGATTGCCCGCGACATCGTCGCCAAGGTGCGCAGCCATCCCACCAATCCGGGTCTGCTGGCGCTGGACGACCTGGCGGGCTACCAGGCCAAGCGGCGGGCACCCGTGTGCAGCGTGTACCGGATGCACTACCGCATCTGCGGCATGCCGGCACCCAGCGCGGGCGGGCTGGCGGTGCTGCAGGCCCTGGGCATGCTGCAGCGCTTCAATCTGGCGGCCGTGCCGCCCAACTCGCTGGATGCGGTGCACCTGGTCTCAGAGGCCTACCGCCTGGCTTACGCCGACCGCGCCCGCTATGTGGCGGACCCCGATTTCGTCACCGTGCCCCAGGCGGGTCTGCTCGACGCAGGTTACCTGCAAGCCCGCTCCGCGTTGATTGACCCGCAAAAAACCATGGGCATCCCGGTGGCGGGCACCCCGCCCGGTACCTCCCAGCCTCAGGGCCTGGACCCCGCGCTGGACCGGCCCGCCACCACCCACCTGTCCATCGTGGACCGCGAGGGCCACGCCGTGTCGATGACCACCTCCATCGAGTACAGCTTTGGCAGCCTGCAGATGGTGCGTGGCTTCCTGCTGAACAACCAGCTCACCGACTTTTCCTTCACGGCCACCGACGCGGCGGGCCAGCCGATGGCCAACCGGGTGGCGCCCGGCAAGCGCCCGCGCAGTGCCATGGCGCCGACGCTGGTGTTCAACGCCCAGACGGGCGACCTGGAGGCGGCCATCGGTTCGCCCGGTGGCAGCGCCATCGTCCAGTACACCGCCAAGGCGCTGATTGGCATGATCGACTGGAAGCTGAACGTGCAGCAAGCCATCAACCTGCCCCACTTTGGCGCGCAGACCACCGCCACCACGGCGATGGAACAAGGCTCGGTGCTCGACACGGTGGTCCTGCGCGAGGGCCTCAAAAGCCGGGGCCATGCGGTGGCCGTGACCGAGAGCTTCACCAGCGGTCTGCATGGGGTGGTCTTCAACGGCGTGCGTGCCAACGGCCAGCCTGGCCTGCTGGCGCGCAACCCTGGCGCCGGCACCTACGCCGGCGGGGCCGACCCGCGCCGTGAGGGGATCGCATTGGGGAACTGAGGGTGGGATCCGGGTTTTCCCGAATCCTGCTGGGGGCTTTGTGGCGCTGCACGGCCCCGTGGCGGGCGATGCCGTATCCTGCGCAGCCTTCCGCGCCGCCCTTCAAATGCTGGCGCGCTGTGCCCCATGACCACCATCCACATCACCGACATCGAAGCCGCCATCAACCATTGGCGCGAGCGCCAGCCTTCGCCCGACGGCATCCGGCTGACGCCGCCCGTGCGCGCGCTGGCGCAGGTGTATGCAGAGATGGTCTATGCCCATGCCGACGTGGTGGACGAGGCCGCCCTGCCCCCAGCGGCGCACGATGCCTGGCTGGGTTGGTACGACACCACGCCGGACACCCCCTGCATTGCGATTTGCTCCACCAGCCAGGGCGACGCCGAATGCAAGGGCTGTGGCCGCACCTTTGAAGAGGTGCAGCACTGGCTGGCCTACAGCCCCGCGCAAAAGCGCCAGGTCTGGCGCCGCATCACGCAGGAGCACCGGGCGCTGCGCTTTAACCGCTACGCCGAGCGGGCGTAATTTTGCTATTACTTCAATAGCTACTACCGCTGGTATTTATTGGTCTGGAAGCCGATTTAGCTTAAAGTTTTTTGACCGCGCTCACTTCCAGCGCACGGGCTCCACGTGCACGCTGCCGAGGTTGCTGCTCAGGGTCAGGCCGCCTTCTTGCACGGTGGCCTGCAGCTGCATGCTGCGCTCGGCCAGGGTGGCGAGCTGCTGCGAGGCTTCGGCGGGCAGGCGCCAGACCTGGAGCTTGTCCAGGCGGGTGAGCTTGGTCTCGATGCCCTTCCACCAGACCTCGGCGGCATGGTGAAAGCAATACACCAACACCGCGTCGGCCTTGCTGCAGGCCTTGGTCAGGGGCTTGTCTTCGGGCTGGCCGACTTCGATCCACAGGCGCTTGCGGCCGGTGAAGTCGGTGAGCGACACATCCGGGTCGTCCGGGTCGGACAGGCCGGCGCCAAAGGCCAAGGTGCCGTCGCCGTTGCACAGGTCGTTGAGCTGGTGGGCCTGCAGGGCCAGGGCGGCCAGGCGGACCATCATGCGTTCGTCGGTCTCGCTGGGGTGGCGCGCCAGGGTCAGCGCATGGTCGGCGTAGTAGCCGTGGTCGATGTCGGCGATCTGCAGATTCGCCTTGAAGATGGTGGATTTGAGGGCCATGGGCCGCGAGCATACCCGCTGGCGCTGTGGTCCCAGGCTTCATTCTTCGGCAGGCCAGGGGGGCAGCTGGGCCGCGAAGGCCGGATCGGCCAGGGCGACAAAGTACGGGTTGCGGATGGGGCGCTGCAGCCCATAGGCCAGCGGCTGGCCGTGGCGGTCGATCACCGTGCCGCCCGCTTGCTCCAGGATGCAGTGGCCGGCGGCGGTGTCCCATTGGCAGGTGGGGCCAAAGCGGGGGTAGAGCACGCCCTGTCCCTCCGCGCCATCGGCCATCTGGCAGAACTTGAGCGAGCTGCCCACGGGGTGCAGCGTCCAGGGCTGGCCCAGGTCGTCCAGCCAGCAGCTGACGCTGTCCGCGCCGTGCGAGCGGCTGCCCAGCACGCTCAGCGGCGGCGTGGGCGATGGCGTGGGCATCTGCCGCGTCCGCAGCGGGATGGGGCCCTCGGGCCCCTGCTTCCAGGCACCCAGGCCTTCGGCGGCGAAATACAGCGCGCCATGGGGACTCCTGGCCGGCGCCAGCACCACGCCCGCCACGGGGCGGCCGTGGGCAATCAGCGCGATGTTCACGGTGAATTCGCCGTTGCGCTTGAGGAACTCCTTGGTGCCATCCAGCGGATCGACCAGAAAGAAGACCTCGCCCTCGGCCGGGCCGCTGCTGCGGGATTCTTCCGACCACAGGTAGATGTCGGGGAACGCCGCTTCCAGCCCCTGGCGGATGACCTGGTCGGCGTGCAGATCCGCCTCGGTCAGCGCCGAGGCGTCGTCCTTGGTCCAGGTCATGAAGTCCCGGCCGTAGACCGCCAGGATGGCGTCCCCTGCCTCCCGCGCGATGGCGCAGAGGTGGTCCAGCTGAGGCCGGTCCAGCCGCGACAGGGGGGCTCCGGCCACCGCCATCTCAGGCGCGACGGGCCAGTTCAGCGGCCTTGCCGATGTAGCTGGCAGGCGTCATGGCCAGCAGGCGGTCTTTTTCGGCCTGGGGAATCTCCAGGCTGCGAATCAGACCGTGGAGGTCTTCGGGGCGAACGGTCTTGCCACGGGTGACTTCCTTGAGCTTCTCGTAGGCGCCCTGCACGCCAAAGCGGCGCATGACGGTCTGGATGGGCTCGGCCAGCACTTCCCAGGCGGCGTCCAGGTCGGCCTGCAATGCTTCCTCGTTCAGTTCCAGCTTGTTCAGGCCGGTCAGCAGCGAGGTGTAGGCCAGCGTGGCATAACCCAGGGCCACGCCGATGTTGCGCAGCACGGTGCTGTCGGTCAGGTCCCGCTGCCAGCGGCTGATGGGCAGCTTCTCGGACAGGTGCTTGAGCAACGCATTGGCCAGGCCCAAGTTGCCCTCGGCGTTCTCGAAATCGATGGGGTTGACCTTGTGCGGCATGGTGCTGGAGCCGATTTCGCCGGCTTTGAGCTTCTGCTTGAAGTAGCCCAGGCTGACATAGCCCCAGATGTCGCGCGACAGGTCGATCAGGATGGTGTTGGCGCGCGCCACGGCGTCGAACAACTCGGCCATGTAGTCGTGCGGCTCGATCTGGATCGAATATGGCTGGAAGGTCAGGCCCAGGCCCAGGGGCTCGGGGGTTTCCACGACCTTCTTGCTGAAGGCTTCCCAGTCGAAATCAGGCCAGGCGGACAGGTGGGCGTTGTAGTTGCCCACCGCGCCGTTCATCTTGCCCATGATCTTCACGGCAGCGATGCGGTCGCTGGCGTGCTGCAGGCGCACCAGCACGTTGGCGATTTCCTTGCCCACGGTGGTGGGGCTGGCCGTCTGGCCGTGGGTGCGGCTGAGCATGGGCACTTCGGCGAAAGCCTGGGCCATCTCGCGCAGCTTGAGCTGGATGCGGTCCAGCGCGGGCAGCACCACCAGGTCGCGGCCGGCGCGCAGCTGCAGGGCGTGGCTGGTGTTGTTGATGTCCTCACTGGTGCAGGCGAAGTGCACGAACTCGGCGGCCTTTTCCAGCTCGGTGCGGGCCTCGAACTTGGACTTGATCCAGTATTCGACGGCCTTCACATCGTGGTTGGTGGTCTTCTCGATCTCCTTGATCGCAGCGCAATCGGCTTCGGAGAAGTTCTTGACCAGGCCCAGCAGGTAGGCGCGGGCACCGGCACTCAGGGGTTTGAATTCGTCAAAGCCCGCATCGGACAGGGCAATAAACCAGGCCACCTCCACCTGCACGCGGCGGTGCATGTAGCCGAACTCGCTCATGATGGGGCGAAGCGCGGCCAGTTTCGGGGCATAGCGGCCGTCGAGCGGCGACAGGGCGGTATTGGGGGACATGCTCATGGCGCGTGATTGTATGTAGGTCCATTGCTTCCCGGGTGCTGGACGGGACTGGCGGGGCTTTGCCCGGCCTGCCAGCGGTGGCAGGGGGGCTCGATAGAATGCACAGCCCTTTTCAGCACCGGCCCTTGTCCTTCCCAGACCCCCATGAAACTCATCGGATCCACCGCCAGTCCCTATGTCCGCAAGGTCCGCGTCGTGCTGGCCGAGAAGAAACTCGACTACCAGCTGGTGCTGGAAAACGTCTGGGCCGATGACACCACCATCTCCACCACCAACCCGCTGGGCAAGGTGCCTTGTTTGGTGATGGAAGGCGGCGATGTGCTCTATGACTCGCGCGCCATCGTCGAGTACCTGGACACCCTCTCGCCCGTGGGCCGACTGATTCCTGCCTCGGGCCGCGAGCGCGCGGAGGTGCGCACCTGGGAGGCGCTGGCCGACGGGGTGCTGGATGCCGCCATCCTGGCGCGCCTGGAAGCCACCTGGGCCGGCCGTGCCGAGGGCGAGCGCAGCCAGGCCTGGATCGACCGTCAACTGGGCAAGGTCCACGATGGCCTCAAGGCCATGAGCCTGGGTCTGGGCGACCGCGCTTTCTGCCACGGAATCCACCTGGGGCTGGCGGACATTGCCGTGGGCTGCGCGCTGGGCTGGCTGGAGTTCCGCTTCCCGGAAATTGCCTGGCGCAACGAGTACCCTAACCTGGACAAGCTCTCGCAGCGTCCCAGCTTTGCCGAGACCAAGCCCTACGCTTGATGCAAAATTGGCCTCCAGGCCAATGGATATCAGCGGTTATAGCTATCTTTTTAATAGTGATTGTTAACGGTTGGCCTGCCGCTTGAGCCAGCGCATCAGGCCACCAACCACCGGGAGCTTTTCGTACAGCTCCTCGGCCACGTCCCAGTAATCGCGGTGCAGGGTGATCTGGCCCTGCGGGCTGAACACCAGGTGCGTGGCACCGCGCACGGTCTGCGTGGTGGCGCTGTCAAAGCGCTGGAAGCGGAACAAAAAATCCCAGGTCAGAAAGCACTGGTCGCCCTGCAGCACCCGCCCGGTCACGACAAAGCGGGGCTCGTGCAGTGCGGCAAACATGTGCTCAAAAATGCGCGTGATGGCCGGCACGCCTTGCACCTCGTTGAACGGGTCTTTGAAGCGGGCTTCGGGCGCGTACAGCTGACCGATCCGGGCCAGGCTCTGCGGTGTGAGCTGCTCGAAAAATGCCACCGTGGCATCCACGGCCGCGTGGTGGTCGGTTGGGACGGGGGCAGGCGTTGGGTTGGGCGGCATGGCGGGCGGGCTGGTCAGGTGGGACGGGGTCAAAGCGCCGTTCACAGGCCTGTGAAGCGCCGCACCATCGGAAAGTAGCAGCGGTAGGGCAGCAGGCGCAGGAACTGCATCACGTGGGTGAAGCGCTTGGGAAAGTGGATTTCAAACTCGCCCTTGGACCAGCCCCGCAGGATGGCCTGGGCGGCGGCCTCGGGGGTCATCAGCGCGGGCATGTGAAAGTCGTTGTCGGCGGTCAGCGGCGTGGCGACAAAGCCGGGGTTGATCACGCTCACGCCCATGCCCAGGTCGTGCAGGTCCAGGTACAGGGCCTCGCAGAGGTTGATGAGCGCCGCTTTGGTGGGACCGTAGGCCAGGCTTTTGGGCAGGCCGCGCAGGCCGGCAATGCTACTGATGAGGCTCAGGTGCCCGGGCCGGCCCGCACGGGCGCTTTCCAATAGGCCCGGCAGCACCGCGTTCAGGGTGTGCACCGCGCCCAGGTAGTTGATGCGGTTGTGCTCCAGCATGGTGTCCAGGTCGAACTGGGTGGCCCGCAGCTCCCGGAAGGTGGCTGCGCAAAAGCAGACCAAGTCCAGCGGCCCGCTGGCGAACAAGGCGCGGGCTGCCTCTTCCACGGCGGCGGGCTGGCCAATGTCCAGCGCCACGGCCTGGCTGCCCGGGTGCTCGGCGACAAAGGCCTCCAGCGCGTCCATCTTGCGTGCCGAGACGATGACCTGTGCGCCCTGGGCGTGCAGCGCGGCGGCCGTGGCCCGGCCAATGCCGCTGGAGGCGCCAATCAGCCAGGCGCGCCGGCCTTGCCAGTCGCGAAGCGGAGGATTGAGGCTCATGGCTGCGCCCGCGTGAACGACAGCGTGACCTCGCCCAGGCGCAGGCCAAACTTGCGCATGGTGGCGCGGTTGAGCATGACCCGGTCATCGACCAGGAACATCCAGTCGTCCATGGCTACCTCATAGACCTTGCCGTCCACCGGCAGGCGCAGGGTGTAGGCCCAGTGGAAGGCGTGGCCCCGGGCCTGGCCCACGGCCTCGCCCACCACGTCGTCGGCGCGGCCGGTGTAGCGGCCATCGCCGTGGTGGGTCAGGCGCCAGATCCGCCGGTCCTGGGTGCCGTCGCTGTAGTCGAAATGCTCATCGAGCACGCCCTGGTCACCGTCCCAGCGGCAGTCCATGCGCACCGTGAAGCGCTTGACCACCTTGCCATTGCGGTCCTGGAACATGCCGTGGGCATCGACCCGGCCGTTGAAGTAGCGGCGCAAATCGAGCTCGGGCCTTTCGCCGGCATAGTCGTTGGGTACGGGGCTGGCGCAGCCGAGCAGGGCCATCGGAGCCGCGACCACGGCAGCGGTGGAGAGGAGGCGTCGTCGTTGCATCAGGAGCTCCTAGGGGAAGAAGGGTTCAGGGGGGGCACCCCGCCGCCAGGCCGCAGCAGCAGCCCGTACAGCGCGCCAGCGGCCAGCAGCTTGAGCAGGCAGGGCAGCAGGGCGTAGGCGCTGCCCAGCACGCGCAGGGCCTCGGGGTCGCGGGTGCCGGGGGTGTAGCCGCCCCATTCCAGCAGCGGCAGGGCCAGGCCAGCGGCCAGCGCCAGGTTGAGCTTGGCGGCAAAGTTCCACCAGCCAAAGTACAGGCTGTCGTGCCGCCCGCCATCGCCCTGGTCCGCGATCACACCGGCCAGCAGCGCGCCCGGCAGGGCCAGGTCGCTGCCCAGCGCGGCGCCCGACAGCGCACAGACCACCAGGAAGGCGGGACCATCGCCCGCGCCCAGGGCGGTGGCCCAGGCAAAGACCAGCACCGACAGCAGCATGCCCGCCAGCCAGCTGCGCGCCAGCCCCCAGCGGGCCACTGCGCGCAGCCACAGCGGAATGGCGCCCGCTGCGCAGACGAAGTACACCGCCAGAAACGCCGGGGCTTGTTCGGCCGGGGCCTGCAGCCTGTCCTGCACAAAAAACAGCACCAGCGTGGCCGGGATGGCGCTGGCAATGCCGTTGAGCGTGAACACCGCCAGCAGCCGGCGAAACGCTGCCTGGCGCCACGGGTGGGTCAGCAAGGACCGGAGGGGCGCGGCCTCTGCGGGGGTGGGCGAGGGTTCTGTGGTTGGACGGGGCGCTCGGGTCCAGGCCAGCCAGCCGACCAGCAAGGCCAGCGCAAACACTGCCAGCATGGCCGGCAACCCCGCCAGCGCGGGCAGTACCGACGCCAGCACCACCCCGACCAGCGCCGCGCCCTCGCGCCAGGCGACGATGCGGCTGCGCTGGCGCTCGTCGCCGCCCAAGCGGGCGCCCCAAGCCTGGTGGGCAATCGCCAGTTGGCTGTAGGCGGCATAGCTCAGCACCAGGCAGCCAGTGGCCCAGGCCGTCAACGCGCTGGGCGAGCGCACCCACGGGAAGAACAGCGCCGTCAGCCCCAGGGCCAGCACCAGCGCCGATACGGCCCCCACCCCCAGCACCGCCCGCAGCGAGCGCTGGAACAGCGCATCGTTCCAGCGGCCCAGCAGGGGGTCGGTGAAGGCATCGAACAGCCGGGCGGCCAGCAGCACTGCGCCCAGCGTGGTCAGCGGCATGCCAAAAGCCTGGGCGTAGTGGTGGGGCAGTTGCACGTACAGCGGCAGGGCCACAAAGGCCAATGGCAATCCCAGCAGTCCATAGGCCAAGCCTTGGCGGGGGCCCCAGCCGGTGCCTGGCGGGGCGGCGGGGTTCATGGCGACCCGGTCGTGCGGCGGGCGATGAGCGCCTGGCGCAGCGCCGGCTCCGAGGTCTGGGGCGAGAGCCAGATGCCGAAGAACAAGCGCGCAAATTCGGGGTCGGCCACCTCGCCGACCACGCGCCCGCCCATCCGAAAGACCGCCGGCCCCCCCGGCTGGTACAGGCCGGTGAGCGTGTCGCCGGGCTTGACGTCCGGCAGCGCGGCCTGCAGGGCCTGCTGCCAGCGCTGCGCCTGGTCCTCGCTGAAGCGGCCGACGCGGCGCATCTCCTCAATGGAGCGCTTGGCAATCGCCTCGGCCGTGAAGTTGCGGTGGTAGGTCAGCTCCAGTGCCAGCGGGTGGGCAGCGTAGTCTTCGGCCTGAAAGCCAGGGCGGGTCCACAGCCGGGCGTCATAGACCTCGAAGCCCAGAAAGCGCATCTGCCCCTGGCCTTGCAGGCGGGCGCCGGCCAATGGTGCAGGGGCGGCGGCCACCGCGGCCACGGCGGTGGATTGCGCCAGTGCCGTTGGGGCATGAAAAGTGCCTCCAAGCGCCAAAAGAAGAGCGGTAATAGCTATTTTTTTCATAGCAGCCTCCCACCACTTCAGGGTTTGACCAGGGTGTACTGCACCAGGTCAATGTTGCCCATCGCAAAACCGGCCTCGCAGTAGGCCAGGTAGAACTCCCAGATGCGGATAAAGCGCTCGTCAAAGCCCAGGTTCAGCACGGCCTGGCGCTCGGCCAGGAAGCGTTCGCGCCAGCGCTTGAGGGTTTCGGCGTAGTCCCGGCCAAAGGCAAATTCATCCTCGACCTGCAGGCCCGCCGCCTGGGCCGCCGCACGGAAGGCGCTGGGGCTGGGCAGGCAGCCGCCCGGGAAGATGTACTGCTGGATGAAGTCGGTGCCCTGGATGTAACGGTCGAACAGCCGGTCGTCGATGACGATGCTCTGGATGCAGGCGCGGCCGCCGGATTTCAGCAGGCGGTGCACCGCCTCGAAATAGGTGGGCCAGTATTCGCGCCCAACGGCTTCGATCATCTCGATGGAGCAGATGGCGTCGTAGGGGCCGTCCTGGATGTCGCGGTAGTCCTGCAGGCGCAGATCGGCTTGCGCAGCCACGCCCAGGCGCGCCATGCGTTCCTGCGCGAAGGCCAGTTGCTCGGTGGACAGGGTCACGCCCGTCAGGTGGGCGCCAAACTCGCGGGTGGCCATTTCGGCCAGGGCGCCCCAGCCGCAGCCGATTTCCAGCACCCGCTGGCCTGCTTGCACCCGCGCCATGCGCAGCGCGCGGCGCACCTTGGCGTCCTGGGCCTGGACCATGTCGCCCCCCTGATCGCCCTCGAACCAGGCGGAGGAGTAGTTCATGGTCTCGTCCAGCCACAGGCGGTAGAAAGCATTGCCCAGGTCGTAGTGGGCGTGGATGTTCTTCTGGCTGTTGGCCTTGGTGTTGCGGTGCAGCAGGTGCTTGATGCGGTAGAACAGCCGGCCCACCCAGGTGCCATAGACCACGTCCTCGATGGCATCGCGGTTGGCGATGAACAGGCGCAGCAGGTCGCTGAGGTGGGGCGTGGTCCAGTCGCCGGCCATGTAGCCCTCGGCCAGTCCGATGTCGCCGGACTTGAGGACGGCGGCGCACACGCCCCAGTTTTTCAGGTGCATGACCGCCACGGGGCCCTGGCCGGAGCCAAAGTGCTGCAGGCTACCGTCGGGCAGTTGCAGGGTCAGGCTGCCGTGCTGCAGTTTTTGCAGTTGCTTCAACACCGTGCGCGCGGGGCCTGGCAGGTCCCGGGGCAGGCTGCGACTCAGGGAGGGCGCGGTGGAGGTGTTCATGGCCATCTCGAAAAACAGGGTCAACGGGTCACAAAGGAGCTGGGTGGCTCCGGTTTGCGGTGAAAGCGCACGCGCTTGCGCCACAGCAGCAGCGCGTGCCAATGGATGCGGGCCATCACGCCCAGGGTCATCAGCGGGTAGCCCCACAGCGCCCGGCGCAGGCTGGCGGGGGTGACGGGCTCCAGCGTGCCGCTGACGCTGGTCTGAATCAGCGGGCCAGCCTCGTCGTCGTGGTCGATGCGCACGACGCTGCGCTCGCCCTCAGGCCGCTGTGCGCGCAGGAAGCGGAAGCGATAGCCGCCGCTCACGTCGCAGAACGGCGAGACATGGAAGACCTTGCGCGCGTGCAGCTCCGCGCCGTAGCGGGGAGCGTCCAGCAGATAACAGTGGCGCTCGCCAAAGGTGTTGTTCACTTCGACCACGATGGCGCGCAGGCTGCCGTCAGCGCGGTGGCAATGCCAGAAGCTCACCGGCTTGAAGGTGTAGCCCAGCACCCGGGGAAAACAGTGCAGCCAGGCCTCGCCGGTCGCGTCGTGGATGCCTTCGCGCTGCAGCAGTTCGTCCAGCCAGGCCAGCGCGCCGCCCTGCGCCGGGCTGCGGCCGTCGCCGTGGTCCACATCGTGGAAGCTGATCGCACCCCGGTGGTTGATGGCCAGCGGGCCAGTGGTTTGCGCGAGGCTGCGCATGGGCAGCATCAGAAAAAAGGTGGGATAGGCAAAGGCATGGCGTTGGGGCCGCAGCCGGGTGTGCCGCACCTGGCCAAAGCCGATCAGCGGCTGGGCGGGTAGGCTGGGTGCGGCCACTGGATTCATGCGGCCTCCGCCGCCACGGCAGGGTCGAGCATCCGCGCCACCGCCAGGCCGGACTTGAGGCCGTCCTCGTGGAAGCCGTAGCCCGTCCAGGCGCCGCAGAACCAAGTGTTGTTTTGCCCTTGCAGGCGGTGGACCTGTTTCTGGGCTGCAATCGCCGCCAGGTCAAAGACCGGGTGGGCGTAGTCGTATTCGCCCAGCACCTTGGACGGGTCGATGGGCTTGACGGGGTTCAGCGATACCAGCACCGGCTGGGTGAAGGGCAGCGGCTGCAGGCGGTTGAGCAGGTAATGCAGGCAGACTTGGGCCGATTCGCGGTCGGCCTGGGCGGCGCGCTCGTAGTTCCAGGCGGCCCAGGCAGCGTGGCGCTGGGGCAGCACGGCGGTATCGGTGTGCAGCACGGCCCGGTTGGGCTGGTAGCGGATGGCGCCCAGGGTGGTGCGCTCGTCGGCGGTGGCATCGCCTAGCAAGGTCAGGGCCTGGTCGGAATGCGTGGCCAGCACCAGCCGGTCGAAGCGCTCGGTGCCCTGCTCGGTGGTGAGGTGCACGCCATCGGCCAGGCGCTCGATGCGCTGCACGGGGGTGTTCAGCCGCTTGTCGGTAATCTGCGCGACGATTTTTTCGACATAGTGTTTGGCACCGCCGGTCACCGTCCACCACTGCGGGCGGTTGCTGACCTGGATGAGGCCGTGGTTGTGGCAAAAGCGCACCATGGTGGCCACGGGGAACTCCAGCATCTGGTCGGTCGGACAGCTCCAGATGCAGCCCAGCATGGGCAGCAGGTACCAGTCGCGGAAGGCGGCACCAAAGCGCTGTTCCTGCAGGAACTCGCCCAGGGGCTGGTTCAGGGCAGCGTCGGCACCATTGACCGCCAGCTGGGTGCACAGCTTGTTGAAGCGCAGCAGGTCCGACAACATGCCCCAGAAGCGGGGCCGCAGCAGGTTGCCGCGCTGGGCAAACACGGTGTTTAGGTCCGAGCCGCTCCACTCCAGTGGCTGGCCGCCCACGGCACCTGGCACCTGCACCGAAAACGACATGTCCGACTTGGCCGTGGCCACGCCCAGTTCGGCGAACAGGCGGATCAGGTTGGGGTAGGTGCGCTCGTTGAACACCAGAAAGCCGGTGTCCACGCCGTGGGTGACGGCGCCCTGCGGCGTGGGCAAGGTGATGTCCACCGTGTGCGTGTGGCCGCCAAAGTAGTCGTTGGCCTCGAACAGGGTGATGTCGGCCCGGCCGCGCAGGGCATGGGCCGCGGCCAGGCCCGAGATGCCGGAGCCGACGATGGCGAGTTTCATGCCGGTACTCCTGGGGCCGCGGTGGCGAAGAAAAGGCTTGCGAAGCGTCCCGCAGCAATCGAGAGAGGGAGGGAGGAGAAGCGCTCCGGGAGGGGCTGGTGGCTTCGCAAGGTCAAAACGGAAAAGAGGGTCATGGTGCGCAGGCAGGGGGTCACCGGGGGGTGGCCACGGCCAGTTGTTGTTCGATGGCTTTGACCAGGCGACCACTGTCGGGGCCGGTCATGCTGCCGTAGCTGTCCACCACCTTGCCGTCGCGGCCAATGAGGTATTTGTGGAAATTCCAGCGCGGTGTGCTGCCCGACTGCGCTGCGAGCTGCTGGTAGAAGGCCGAGGCCTGGCTGCCCGTCACGCTGCTTTTGGCAAACATCGGGAATCTGACGCCAAAAGTGTTTTCGCAAAACTCGGCGATCTGCTGGTTGTTGCCGGTTTCCTGGGCAAAGTCGTTGGACGGAAAGCCCAGCACCACCAGGCCCTTGTCCTTGTACTTGCGGTGCAGGGCTTCCAGGCCCTTGTACTGGCCGGTGAAGCCGCAGTAACTGGCGGTGTTGACCACCAGCAGCACCTTGCCGCTGTACTGGCAGAGCGACTGGGGCTTTTCGTCTTGCAGCCGCGGAAACTGGTGCTGCAGCAGCGCGGGGCAGGCGGCGGCGGGGGCTCCGCTGGTGGCCATGGCCGCCAGCGACAGCCCGGCCAGCCAGGCGGCACAGAGGGAACGCAAAAGCAGGGACATGGAACAGCCTCCAGGAAGGGGAGTCCGGAATTTAACCGAACAATCGCGTTGTGTCCACTTTGGTTTTTATTTGAACCAATCGGTCGCGGCGTGGGCCTGTCCAGCAGGTCCCAGTTCGGCGTCCGTCTTGGCAGTGGCTCAGGCCAGGGCCAGCAGGCGTTGCAGCGACAGCTGGACCCGCACGTCCTTGCGGGAGGCCACCCCTGTGATTTTCCAGGCGGCCTGCGACGCATCGCGGGGAATAGGTTCCCCGGTAGGCATGCCTTCGCGGTTGAGCACCACGGCAACCCGGGGGGTCGTCGCGGTCGCGCCCCTGCGCAACACGATCGCGATTTCCTTGCTGGCCAGGCGCACGAAGGAGCCCGGCGGGTAGATCCCCAGGGCCTTGACGATGGCAGCGCCCGCCTCGTCCACCTGCTGGGTTTCGTCGTAGTAACTGGCCTGCATGGCGGCGGTGACCGGCATGGGGTTGCGGGCGATGCGCGGGGCCAGCCGTGCGGCAAAGATGTCTGCACGCTGGATCAGCCGCGCCATCTGCTGGGCTTCGCTCTTGTCGGCCAGTGTGCCGGGCGTGCGGTGGTGGTGGCAGCGCACGGCTTCCAGCCATGCGGGATCGCGCACCCCCAGCGCCCTCAGCAGGGCTTCGGAGCGTGCGGCATGGCTTTCCACTGCGGCGACCTGAACGGCGGCCAGTGGCTGGGCCTGCTGTGCGAGCTGGTCCTGCAGTTCGGTCATCGCAATGTTCATGCTCAGTGCCGCCCGGCCGACCTGGAGCACCCGCGCCTGTGGCCAGCGCAGCGGGCCGCTGGCGGCCAACATACACACGCAGCTGACCAGCATCGCGTGCGTGGCGCTGTACATCCGCGTCTCCTGGCCGGACAGGAAGATCAGCGCCAGCATGGTGGCGTCAGGGGCCTGGACGCAGTGGCGCACCAGTTCCTCGTGCAGCGCGGTGAAGCGCTCGCTGAAATCCCCACCCGTTTCGGGGGCCCGGAGCAGCTGGGTGGCCCGCAGTTGCAGCGAGGCCCAGTCGGTCGGGCCCGTGCGCACCTCCCTGTCCTGGCCCGGTGCGGGAGGCTTGGCGCCGGACGGCAGCGTCACGGCTGCGATTTCTCCCAGCGAGGCATCGGAAGAGCGCATCATGGCTTCCAGCTTGGCACGGTAGGCCCGCAGGCTTTCGGCCGACTCGTCGGTGTCCACGCACAGCGTCACGCCCTTGGCGACCAGGCTGTCCAGCTCTGATCGCGAACCAATCACATAGCCTTTTTGCGCCAGCAAGGTACCGTTGCCTCCCCGCAGCACGAAAGGCAAGGGTTCGCCGACATTGATGAGGCTGGCATTGATCGGGACAAGGTTCATGGTGGACGCAATCTGGGGAAACGGAGGGGGCAAGAAGGGGCTGCCAGATGCCAGCCTTGGGGCAGGGCCGGACCGCTGCGGCGGTGCTGCGCCGTTCAGGGCCTGCTGCCCAGAACGGCGGCCCACAGGGCCTGGATCGCTTGCCGCTCGGTTTGCAGCGCCTGGGGGTCGCCATGGGTCGGGGCTTCGTCCAGGCGGGCCCGGTGCTGCAGGCGCCGCAGTTCGCGGTAGGCCCGGGCGGCCGACTGGCCCACCCCGATGGGCAGCAGCCCCACCTGTTCGGCCCGTTGCAGCAGCGCGATGTTGCCCACATTGTCAATCAGCACGGGGTGCGTAGCCGCATGGGCCAGCACCAGGTACTGCACGGCAAACTCGGCATCGACCATGCCGCCTTCGCTGTGTTTGACGTCAAATACCTCGGGTGGCAGGTAGTGGGCAGCATGCACCCGCTCGCGCATGGCGACGATCTCCGCGCGCAGGCTCTCGGGGTCTCGCGGGGCGGTGATCACGGCTGCCCGCACCCCATCGAAGCGCTGGCGCAGGTTGGCGCCTGGAAGCGGCGTGGCGCCGGCCAGGTCTTCGGTGCTGAGCACGCAGCGGGCCCGGGTCATGGCCTGGTGCTCCCAGGTCCAGGCGGTGTTGCTGCCGCGCTGGAGCTGGTAGGCCTCGAAGGCCTCAAAGCTGGTCACCAGCAAACCCGAGTTGCCGTTGGGTCGCAGGGCGGTGTCGATCTCGAACAGGTCGCCCTCGCCGGTCTTGACGGTGAGCCAGTTGATCAGCTTGCGCACAAACGCCGCGTAAATCTCGGGAGCGCGTTCATCGTCGTCGTCAAAGACAAACACGATGTCCAGGTCGCTGCCGTAGCCCAGCTCCTTGCCGCCGAGCTTGCCGTAGCCCAGGATGGCGAACTGCGGGGTCTCGCGGTGGCGCTGCTTGAGCCGACTCCAGCACCATTGCACGGTGACGCGCAGCACGCTGTCGGCCAGGGCGCTCAGGTCGTCGGCCACTTCTTCGACCGTCAGGCGCCCACCTACATCGCGCGCCAGGGTGCGGAAGGTTTCGGCATGGTGCGCGCGGCGCAGCAGGTTCAGCAGCGTCTCGTCGTCGTCTTCGCCGGTGGATTGCAGTGATTTGCGGCGCAGTTGCAGCTCGCGTTCAAAGTCCGCTGCCACAAAACGTTCGCGCAGCAGGGCATCGCCCACCAGCTCGTCGATCACGCCGGGGTGCTGCAGCAGGTAACGGGCCGGCCAGCGGGCGGCGCCCAGCAGGTGCAGCAGCTGCTCGTGGACCGAGGGGCGTTCCAGCAGCAGGGCCAGGTAGCTTTCGCGCCGCATCAGCGGCTCCAGCCAGTTGACGAAGCGGATGGCAGCTTCCTCGTCCACCCGCCCCTCGCCCAGCCACAGGGCCGTGCGCTGCACGATGCGGAACAGCCGGCTGCGGGCTTCGTCGCGCAGCCCGGCCACCCGGGTGTGGGTCCGCCACTCCGCGACCCGCGCCTGAAAGCGCCCGGAGAGTTCTTCCAGCAGGCTTTCCAGCTCGGGCGGCGGGGCAGCCTGGCTGCGGTTGGCGTGGCAGCCCTTGCCCTGGCAGCCGTTCTGGGCCTCGCCGCCCAGCAGGGTGTCGAATTCCTGCGCCACCAGCTCGCGGTGCGCATCCAGCGCGTGCAGGAAGCGGCTGGTGTCCGGGTAGCCCAGGGTGTGGGCGATCCAGGCCAGGTCTTCGTCCTGGGTGGGCAGCATGTGGGTCTGCTGGTCGTCCAGGTACTGGATGCGGTGTTCCACCCGGCGCAGGAAGGTGTAGGCCTGGGCCAGCGCGTCGGCCGTGGCCTGGGGCATCAGCCCAGCCTGGGCGATGCGCTGCAGGGCATCCAGCGTGGGGCGTCGGCGCAGCTCCGGAAACTGGCCTCCGCGCACCACTTGCAGCAACTGCACGGTAAACTCGATCTCGCGGATGCCGCCGCGCGAAAGCTTCACGTCGTTGGCCCGCTCCGGGTGCCCTGCGCTGCGCTTGGTGGCGTGGTCGCGGATCTGGCGGTGCAGCGAGCGCAGGGACTCGAACACGCTGTAGTCCAGGTAACGCCGGAAGACAAACGGCAGCACCACACCCCGCAGCGCCTGCACCTGCGGCGCGGCGATCCCTGCGCGCGGGGCCACCACCCGGCTCTTGAGCCAGGCAAAGCGCTCCCATTCCCGGCCTTGCACCTGCAAGTAGTCTTCCAGCGCCGCCAGCGAGATGGCCGGCGGCCCCGAATTGCCGTTGGGCCGCAGCGCCAGATCGACCCGGAACACAAAGCCGTGTTCGGTCGTGTCGCCGATCAGGCTGTAGATGGCCTTGACGGCCCGGCCGAAGTACTCGTGGTTGGAGATGCGGTTGCGGCCCTCGGCATTGCCCGCCGTTTCCCCATCTTCGGCATAGACATAGATCAGGTCGATGTCGCTGGAGACGTTCAGCTCGCGGGCTCCCAGCTTGCCCATGCCGATGATCCACAGCGGCACCGGCTGGCCGTTGGCCCCCAGCGGTGCGCCATGGCGCTCGTCCAGGTCGCGCCGCGCCTGCAGGCAGGCCTGGTCCAGCGCGAACTCGGCCAGCTCGGTGACGGCCCGGGTCACCACCGCCAGCGGGGCCTGCGTCTCACAGTCCAGTTGCACCAGCCGTGCCATCACCAGCTGGCGCAGGATGCGCAGCGCAGCGCCCGTGTCCTGTCCCCGGGCCTGCAACGCCTCCCAGGCCTGGGCCAGCGTGGCCAGGCAGGGCGCTCCTTCGGGCAGCAGGGCCAGGTCCTCGCCATAGCGCCGCTGCAGGCGCTGGAAGAAACGCGAGTGCGCCGCCCCGCAGGGCAGCGGCACAGCGGTGGAAGGGGCGGTGGACGAAGGTTGCATGGCCGCTGGAGCGCTGTCGGAAGGCGTGGTTGGGGAAGGCGCGCGCGCGGGGGCGCAGGTCATAATTCTTGCCAGATTTCGTGCCCACCATGACCGCCCCCGCTTCCTTTCCTTCCCCCCTGCTGAAATGGATGGCAAGGCTTGCGCGGTGGACCTTGGTGTCGGTGGGGATGGCTTGGCTGCTGGTGGCGATCGCCTGGGGCGTGCTGCACGGTTGGATTGTGCCCCGAATCGGTGAGTTTCGGCCCCTGCTGGAGCGCCAGGTGGCCCAGGCGCTGGGCGTGCCCGTGCGCATGGGGGCCTTGCGGGCACAGACCGTGGGGCTCATTCCCTCGTTTGAATTGCAGGACCTGGTGTTGCTGGACCCGCAGGGGCGGCCTGCCCTGCAGTTGTCCAAGGTGGTGGTGGCCCTGTCGCCACGCTCCCTGCTGCAGGGGGGGGTGGAGCAGCTCTACATCGAGCGCCCTGACCTGGACATCCGGCGCAGCGCCGACGGCCGTATCCATGTGGCGGGCATCACCATCGACCCGGCGGCCCCCAGCCAGTCCGACGGCGCCCTGGACTGGTTGACCGCCCAGACCGAAGTGCTGGTGCGCGACGGCACCTTGCGCTGGACCGATGCCCTGCGCCCGGAACCGCCCCTGGTGCTGTCCCATCTGCAGCTGCGCCTGCGCAACAGCCATTGGCGGCACCACCTGCGCATCGACGCAGCGCCCCCTTCGGACTGGGGAGCCCCTTTCACGGTGACGGCGCAGTTCCGCGAGCCCCTGCTGCAAGCGGGCTTCAGCAGCTGGCGGCAGTGGCTCGGCCAGGTCTATGTCCATGTGCCCGACCTGGACTGGGCCCGCCTGCAGGGCTACGCCGACTGGGGGGGGCGCCTGCGCGAGGGGCGGGGGGCCTTGCGGGCCTGGCTGGACTGGCAGCGCGGTGCCTGGCAGGGCGGCACCGTTGATCTGGCCCTGGACGGGATGCGGGCCACGCTGGCCGACCGGCCCGAGCTGGCCTTTGCCTCCCTGGCGGGCCGGCTGGTGGCCAAGCGGCTCCTGGGTGGCTGGGAGGCCCAGGCCCAGGACCTGCGCTTTGAGACCGACGATGGCCGCCAATGGCCTGGTGGCCAGCTGCGATTGCAGGTCACCGACACGGGCAAGGGGCCGGAAGGCGAGTTCCGCGCCGACCGCCTGGACCTTGCCGCGCTGGCCCGGATTGCCGACCGCCTGCCCCTGGGGCCCGAGGCCCAGGGCTGGCTCGAACGCCTCCAGCCCCAGGGCCTGGTCGAGGACCTGCAGGCCCGTTGGCAAGGCCCACCCCACGCCCTGCAGGGCTACCAGGTCCGCGGCCAGGCCAAGGACCTGTCGCTGGCCGACCGGCCGCAGGGGAGCGACCTGCCCGGAGTGCGGGGAGCGGCCGTGGCCTTCGACCTCAACCAGTCCACGGGCAAGGCCCGGGTGACGGTGGCCCAAGGCGCCCTGCGCTTCCCGGGGGTGTTCGAGGACCCGCTCATTCCCGTGGACCGCTTGCAGGCCGACCTGCGCTGGCAGCGCGAGGGTTCGCGCATTGCCGTGCAGGCCAGCGAGCTGCGCTTTGCCAACGACGACCTGCAGGGCGAGGCCCGCCTGGCCTGGCATGCGGGCGGGGCGCCGGGCACCCCGGGCAGCGCACCGTTTCCCGGGGTGCTGGAACTCTCGGGCAGCCTGGGGCGCACCAACGGTGCCCGCGTGCACCGCTACCTGCCGCTGGTCGTGGCCGAAGACGCGCGCCGCTACGTGCGCGAGGCCATTCAGTCGGGCACCGCCACCCAGACCCAGTTCCAGATCCGGGGCCCGGTGCAGGACATCCCCTTTGAACGTCCGCAGCAGGGGGAATTCCGCATCGTCACCAAGGTGCAGGACGTGACCTATGCCTATGTGCCACCCTACCTGCAACCCGCCGGCGAGCCCCGCTGGCCCGCATTGACCCAGTTGGGCGGTGAACTGGTCTTCAACCGCTCGTCGTTCCAGGTCCGCGGTGCCAGCGGCAGCTTTGCAGGACACCCGGGCCTGCGCGTGGTCCAGGTGGAGGCTGCGATCCCGGACTTTTCCCGGACGGTGGTCGGGGTCAAGGCCCAGGTCAAGGGGCCGCTGGGCGACATGCTGGCCTTCACCAAGGCCTCGCCCCTGTCCGGGATGACCAGCCAGGCCCTGGACCAGGCCAGCGCCCAGGGGGGGGCCGAACTGCAGCTGGGCCTGAGCCTGCCGGTCAGCGACATCAACGCTTCCAAGGTCCAAGGCACCGTGCAGCTCAACGGCAACGAGGTGCACCTCACGCCCGAAACCCCGCCGCTGGCCCGGGCCCGGGGCGCCGTGCAGTTCACCGAGGCCGGGTTCACGCTGCAAGGCGTGCAGGCGCGCACCCTCGGGGGCGAGGTGCGGATCGAGGGGGGCATGCGCCCCGCCTCGGCCAGCGCAGCGGCTGCGGAGGCCCGTGTCCAGATCCGGGCCCAGGGTCTGGCCACGGCCGAAGGCCTGCAACAGGCCACCATGCTGGGCCCGGTGGCAGCGCTGGCCCGCCATGCCTCGGGCAACACCGCCTATGCCTTGGGGCTGGCTTTCCGGCGTGGCTTGCCGGAGGTCCAGGTCCAGACCAACCTGCAGGGCCTGGCCCTGGACCTGCCCGCCCCGCTGGGCAAGCGGGCCGAGGCCCTCCAGCCCCTGCGCTTTGACACCCAGGTGCTGCGCCCCCTCCCCGGCGAAGACCAGGGTGCCGATCCCCCGCTGCGCGACCAGCTGACGCTGGACTTGCCAGGCCTGGGGTCGGCCACCTACCAACGGGAGCACTGGCCTGGCGAAGACCGTGCCCGGGTCTTGCGCGGGGCGGTGGCCCTGGGCCTGGGGGCGGGCGAGGACGCCCCCCTGCCCGCCCAGGGCGTGCGGGCCAATGTCCAGCTGGCCCAGCTCGATGTGGATGCCTGGGAAGGCCTGTTGTCCCCGCTGCTGGCCACGGCCGCCCCTGCGGTGGGCACGGGCACCGCTGCCGCCCCAGCCCGACAGGACTACCTGCCCACCACCGTGGCTTTGCGCGTGGGGGCGCTGACCACCCAGGCCCGCACCCTCAACCAGGTGGTCGCGGGCGGCTCGCGCGAACAGGGGACCTGGCGGGCCAACTTTGACACCCGCGAAGCCAGCGGCTATGCGGAGTACCGCCCCCCGGTGGGCGGGGCCTCGGCCCGTCTGTTTGCCCGCCTGGCCCGCCTGCACCTGCCGCCCAGCGAAGTCAGCCAGGTCGAAGCCCTGCTGGACGAGCGCCCCGGCACGCTGCCGGCCCTGGACATCGTGGTGGACGACTTCGAGCTGCGTGGCCGTGCCCTGGGGCGCCTGGAGATCGAGGCCCAGAACCGTAGCCGCGAGGGGGCGCTGCGCGAGTGGCACCTCTCCAAGCTCAACCTCCACGCCCCCGAGGCCACCTTGACCGGTTCCGGCCGCTGGGCTTTGCCGCCGCCGGTGGTGGGCGCGGCCCGCACCGACCGCCCCGGGCCCAAGCACACCCAGCTCGACTTTCGCCTGGACATCCGCGACGCCGGGGCCCTGCTGGGGCGCTTTGGCATGGCGCAGGTGCTGGCGCGGGGCAAGGGCCGGATCGACGGCGACATCGCCTGGATGGGGCCGCCCACCAGTCCGGACTACCGCAGCATGCAGGGCCAACTCCACCTGGACCTGGCCGCTGGCCAGTTCCTCAAGGCCGATCCCGGGCTGGCCAAATTGCTGGGGGTGCTCAGCCTGCAGTCCCTGCCCCGCCGCCTGGCGCTGGATTTCCGCGATGTCTTCAGCCAGGGCTTCGCCTTTGACTTTGTCCGGGGCGATGTGCAGGTCGCCCGCGGGGTCGCCACCACCAACAACCTGCAAATGAAAGGGGTGAATGCCGCCGTGCTGATGGAGGGCAGTGCCCAGATCGAGCAGGAGACCCAGGACCTGCGCGTGGTGGTGGTGCCTGAGATCAACGCCATGACCGCTTCGCTGGTGGCCACGGCCATCAACCCGGTGGTCGGGCTGGGCAGTTTCCTGGCGCAGGTCTTCCTGCGCGGCCCCGTGATCGAGGCCGCCACCCAGGAGCTGCGCGTGCACGGCACCTGGGCCGACCCGCAGGTCGAGCGGGTGGCCCGCAGCCGGCCAGACGCCAGCCCGCCCGCCCCCACCCCCGGCACGTCACCTGCAGAAGGGTCCCGACCATGATGTGGATCAAATTGGCATCCAGGCCAATGAATACGAGCGGTACTAGCTATCAAAAGGTGAGCAATTGAGGCTGCACCGCGCGCCCTGGTGGCAGCTCTGGAAGGGGGCTTGGCGCCGCTGGTCGCTCTGGACCCTGCTGGTCGCGCTCGTGGGCAGCATGCTCGTCACCCTGGTGTGGCTGGCCGGTCGCTACGAGGCCAGCCAGGTCCAGGCGCGCCTGGAGCGGGACACCTCCGACGCGGTGGGCGACCTGCAGCGGGCCATGTCCCGTAACCTCCAGAACCTGATGGTGCTGCATGCGGGGGACCCTGTGCCCCTGGCCTGGGAGGGCAATGCTGGTGAACTGCTGCGCCAGCACCGCGAAATGGCCCGCATCGAATGGCGCGACGCCGCGCTGCGCCCCAAGGCCGCGGCGCAAACCCCCTACCGCGTGCTGCTGCCCGACATCCGGCACCGGGAAACCGTCCACGCCGAAATGGGCCTGGCCTGTGCCAACGCCCGACGCCTGGGGGGGCCGTCCTACTCGGGGACCTATTTCCAGCCCCATGGCGACGGGACCGGGTCGGAGATGGTGGAGCTGTGCCTGCCCCTGGGCGCCGAGGGGCGCATCACCGGCTACCTGATCGCCACCTACAGCCTGCAGGACATCCTCAGTGAGCTCGTGGCCCCCTCCCTGTCCCGCAACCGCGAGGTCTCCTTCATCGAGGCCGACGGCACCCGCCTGGCCATCCACACCGCAGCGCGGCGGGGCTTGCGCCAGTTTTCTGCCCAGCAGCTGCTGGACCTGCCAGGGTTTGCGCTGCTCTTGCGGGTGGACCACTGGCACAGCGCCCCCAGCCTGTTTCCCAACGTGCTCACGGCCTTGGTCACCGCCATGTCGATTGCCCTGGTCACCGTGATGGTGGTGCTGGTGCGCGACAACCGCCGCCGCCTGCGGGCCGAGCACGACCTCGCCGACGCCCTGGCGTTTCGCAAGGCCATGGAGGATTCGCTGGTCACCGGCCTGCGCGCCCGCGACCTGGAAGGGCGCATCACCTACGTGAACCCCGCGTTTTGCGAGATGGTCGGGTTCAGCGCCCAGGAACTGCTGGGCCAGAGCGACTCCGCCCCCTATTGGCCGCCGGAGCTGTCCGAGGAATACCGCCAGCGCCAGGCCCGCCGCATTGCGGGGATCATCCCGCCGCGTGAGGGCTTCGAATCGGTGTTCATGCGCAAGGACGGTTCGCGCTTTCCGGTGCTGATCATCGAGGCACCGCTGATCAACGCCCAGGGCCAGCACAGTGGCTGGATGAGCGCGTTCCTGGACATCAGCGAGCAGCGCCGCATCGAAGAGCTGTCGCGCGCATCGCAGGAGCGGCTGCAGGCCACCGCACGCCTGGCCACCGTCGGCGAGATGGCCTCGCTGCTCAGCCACGAGCTCAACCAGCCCCTGGCCGCGATTGCCAGCTACGCCACGGGGTCGCTCAACCTGCTGGAGGCCTGCGAAGGCCCCGCCGCCGAGGCCACCTGCCGCGAGGACCTGCGCATGGCCCTGGGCCAGATTGCCCGCCAGGCAGAGCGCGCCGGCAAGGTGATCAAAAGCGTGCACGACTTTGTGCGCCGCCGCGACCAGGCCCGCGAGGCCGTACACCCGCAGGCGCTGCTCGATGCCATCCTGCCCATCGTGCGGCTGCAGGCCCGCAAGCTGGACGTGCGCATTGACCTCCAGGTGGACCCGGACGTTCCGGCCGTCTGGTGCGACCGCACCATGGTCGAGCAGGTCCTGCTGAACCTGGCCCGCAACGCCATGCAGGCCATGGACGATCCGGCGATTGCCCAGCGTACCCTGCACATCCAGGTCCGCAGCAAGCGGCTCGCCACCCAGGCCCTGCCCGCTGCGGAGTTTGCGGTCACCGACGAGGGCACTGGCATCAGCCCGGAGGTGGCGCAGCGCCTCTTCACCCCCTTCTTCACCACCCGCGCCGAAGGCATGGGCCTGGGCCTGAGCCTGTGCCGCACCGTGGTCGAGCAGCACGGTGGCACCCTGGCCTACGCCCCGGCCCAGCCCCGTGGTACGGTATTCACTTTCACTTTGCCGGCGGCCCGGCCGCCCTCTGCCTGATGGAGCCCTTGTCCGACGCCACCGTATACCTTGTGGACGACGATGCCAGCGTGCGCGAAGCCCTTGCCTGGCTGCTGCGCTCGCGCCGCCTGCCCACCGAATCCTTTGACAGTGCCGAGTCCTTTCTGGGCAGCTTGCACCCCCCCATCACCCACCCTTGCTGCCTGCTGCTGGACGTGCGCATGCCCGGTATGAGCGGCCTGGCCTTGTTCGATCACCTGCTGGCCCAAGGCCACCTGGCCGCCATGCCCGTGATCTTCCTGACCGGCCATGCCGATGTGCCCATGGCGGTGGACACCGTCAAACGCGGTGCTTTCGATTTTTGCGAGAAGCCCTTCTCGGACAACCTGCTGGTGGACCGGATCGAGCAGGCCCTGGCGCAATCGCGGGCGCACCTGGCGGTCCAGCAGGAGCGCACCCAGTTCCAGTCCCGCCTGCAGGAGCTGACCGAGCGCGAGCGCGCCGTGATGGAGCGCATCTGCGAGGGCCTGCCCAACAAGCTGATTGCCGACCAGCTCGACATCAGCGTGCGCACGGTCGAGGTGCACCGCGCCCGGGTGTTTGACAAGATGCAGGTCAAGTCGGCCGTGGAACTGGCCAACCTGCTGCGCACGGCCCAGTAGCCCGCTCAGTTGCGCGGGCGCTCGCCGACGAAGATCTCCACGCGGCGGTTGCGGGACCGGCCTTCGGCCGTGTCGTTGCTGGCAATGGGCTGGCGCTCGCCCATGCCGTCCACCGTGATGCGGCGGCCATCCACGCCCCGGACGGTCAGGTAATTGCGGGTGCTGGAGGCCCGCTCGAAGGACAGCGGGTTGTTGACCGCGTCGGTCCCGGTGCTGTCGGTGTGGCCCACGATGCGCACATCGGTGTTGGGGTTGTTGCGCAGGCCCTCGGCAAAGCGGTCCAGCACCCGGGTGAAGTTGGGCTGGATGTCCGAGCGGCCCACCGCGAACGAAATGTCACTGGGAATGTCGAGCTTGAGCTGGTTGTCGGCCGTCTGCGTCACCGCCACGCCGGTGCCCTGGGTGGCTTGTTCCATTTCGCGTTTCTGGCGCTCCATGTTCTGTGACCAGATGTAGGTGCCCAGTGCGCCCACGCCCGCGCCCACCACGGCACCCGTGCCTGCGCGTCCGCCCGTGGCGGAACTGATCACAGCGCCGGCAATGGCACCGATGCCGGCACCCGTGGCCGTGCGGTGCTGAGTGTCGTCCATGTTGGCGCAGCCACCGAGCAACAGGGCGGCAGCACTCAGGCCGATGAGGGTCTTGGAAGTCATGGCAAAGCTCCTTCGCAGCAGGGGCCCGGGGGCCCGGGTTGAACGCACAAGAGCCTGCCATTGTGGACGAAGCCAGGTCCACCTGGCCCTGATCCAGGTCAAGCCCAGGCCCAGGCCGTGGCCGCTTCAGTCGCCTGGCCCTGGCTTGGGGGCGGGTGCCGGGGTCTCGGTGTCTGGTGTGGGCAGTTCGCCCTTCTTGCGCCCTGAAAACATGGTCCACCAGACAATGGCCACCAGCACCACCAGGGCCAGCAGCGCTTCAAGCAAAATCAGCCCCATGACAACGACACTCCTGCGCGCTTTGACGACAGCGCTGATTGTAGGAACCCTGGCCGCCTGCTCGACCTCGCCCCGTCCGCCCATGCCGCCGCAGGACCTGCCACCCCCGCCTGCCGACCTCGGCCCCCTCCCCCCGCCCATGGCCCAGCCCAAGAGCCGTTGGATCCCTGTGCGCTGGTCGGACTTGCCCGGTTTTTCGGAGGATGCGCTGCACGAGGCCTGGAACGCCTGGATCCGCAGCTGTGAGCGCCCCGCGCCCGGCTTTGCCAGCCTGTGCGCCGAGGTGCGCCAGCACAGCATCGCCACCCCGGAAGAGCAGCGCCGCTGGCTGACCACGCGGCTGCAGCCCTACCGGGTCGAAACCGTGGACGGCAACCCCGACGGCCTGCTGACGGCCTACTATGAACCCCTGCTGGACGCCGCCCGCCAGCCAGGCAACGGCTACCAGGTGCCGCTGTACCGCCTGCCTGCCGGTTACGGTGTGCGCAAGCCCTGGTTCACCCGCCAGCAGATCGATACCCTCCCCGAAGCCCAGGCCGCCTTGCAGGGCCGCGCCATTGCCTGGGTGAAAGATCCGATCGAAGCGCTGGTGCTGCACATCCAGGGCTCGGGCCGCCTGCGCATTGCCGAGCCCGACGGCCGCACCACGATGGTCCGCGTGGCCTATGCCGGCACCAATGACCACCCCTACCAGAGCGTGGGCCGCTGGCTGCTGGACCAGGGCCTGGTGCGCGATGCGACCTGGCCTGGCATCCGCAACTGGCTGGCGCAAAACCCCCACCGCGTCAACGAACTGCTGTGGAGTAACCCGCGCTATGTGTTCTTCAAGGAAGAGCCGCTGGCCGGCCTGGACGCGGCTTTTGGCCCGCGCGGTGCGCAGGGCGTGCCGCTCACGCCCGGCCGCTCGATTGCGGTGGACCGGCAGAGCATTCCCTACGGCACCCCGGTCTGGCTGGCGTCCAGCGGGCCCCAGGTGCAGCTCAACCGCCTGGTGCTGGCCCAGGACACTGGCAGTGCCATTGTTGGCGCCGTGCGGGCCGATTACTTCACTGGCTGGGGCGCCGAGGCGGGCGAGATTGCCGGCCGCCTGAAACAGAACCTGCGCCTGTGGGCGCTCTGGCCCCGCTGACCCCGGTGGCTCAGACTAGCGCTCGCTGAAGTAGCGCGTCACCACCGGCGGGTTCTCGCCGACATGGAAGGCCTGCTTGCGCTGCTGCAGCGCCATGTTCGAGGCCGTGAAGCGGCTGAGCCGTCGCAGGTGCTCGGTCCAGGACTCGTCCTCGATCATTTCCACATAGCGCGCGGGGTCGGTGGTGTCGTGCAGCAACTGCCAAGACAGCGCACCCTGGCCCAGGCGGATACGGCGGCTCTCCTGCATCAGCTTGCGGAAGTCGCTGGCCCGCTTGGGGTCGATGCGGTATTCCAGCGTGACGATCACCCGCCCGTCTTCCACACCGGCGGGCGCCTCGGGCGGCTGCACCGCGTGCGAGGGGCTCAGGTCCTCTTCCACGCTGCGGTCGGTCACCAGGCGCTGCACCAGGGCCATGACCAGCACGCTGGACAGCGCCGCCACGGCCAGGCTGACGGGCACCCCGGTCCAGCTGGCCACCTGGCCCCAGATGGCGGCGCCCAGCGCGGTGGAGCCCATGATGGCCATTTGAAAGATCGACATGCCCCGTGCCCGCACCCAGTTAGGCAAGGCCAGCTGGGCCGACACGCTCAGCGAATTGGCCACCGTGATCCAGCCCATGCCAGCCAGCACCATGGTGGGCACCGCCACATAGACGTTTGGCGCAATCGCCGCCACCGCCATGCAGGCGGCCTGCACCAGGGCACTGCGACGGATCAGCACTTCCGCCGGCATGGCCTGGCGCAGTCGGGGCAGCAGCAGGGCCGCCGCAATCGCCCCGCCACCCATCGAGGCCAGCAGCAGCGTGAAGGTGCCGGCACCGCCGCCATCCAGCCCTTTGGCCAGCAGCGGCAGCAGCGCCATCAGCGCCGTTCCGTGCACGAAAAACGCGCTGATGCGCCACAGCACCGAGCGCATCCGGGGCGACTGGCGCACGAACTGCACCCCCACCCGCATCGCGCTGACCAGGCGTTCGCGGCCCAGGGGGTTGGGGCGGTGCTCGCGCTTCCAGCGCAGGATGACCAGGCCCGAGACCACCGACAGTACCGCGTTCAGCACAAACACCCAGACGCTGCCCGCGCTGGCAATGATCGCCCCCGCCACCAGGGGGCCGACGATGCGCGAGGCGTTCATCGCCACGCCGTTGAGCGCCAGCGCGGCGGGCAGCTGGGTGCGGTTGACCAGCTCGGGCACCACGGCGGCGAACACCGGCCAGCGCATCGCCAGCCCCACGCCGTTGACGAAGACCAGCGCCAGCAAGAGCGGCGCGGTCATGCCTCCCGACAGGATGGCTGCACACAGCACCACCGCCACCACCGCCACCCAGAACTGCGTGAAGACCAGGTAGCGCCGCCGGTCCAGGATGTCGGCCAGCGCCCCGCTGGGCAGGCCCAACAGGAACACCGGCAGGTTGGAGGCCGACTGCACCAGCGCCACCAGCACCGGCGAGGTGGTCAGCGAGGTCATCAGCCAGGCCGCCGCCACATCGTTCATCCACATGCAGGTGTTGGCGACCAGCAGGGTCAGCCAGAGCATGCGAAACACCGGCACCGAGAAGGGCGCCAGCGGGGAGTGGTTTTCGGCCTGGGGCAGGGGAACGCTGGACTCGTCTTCGGGCGGCTTGGCGGCCGCTGGCGGGCGGTGGCTTTCGGGTTCGGGCAAGGCGGACATGGTCCAGATTGTGCGGCGAAGCCACTGCGCCCAAGCCTGCCCGCAGCCCTTGCCGGCGTGATGGGGAACGGAGTTTTGAATGAAATTGGCCTCTAGCCCTTTATATATCAGCGGTGGTAGCTCTCTTTTTAGGAGTAATTGGCCCGGTCCAAACCCTGGATTTCCCTGAAAGACACAGGGGATGGAGCCGTCCTACACTGACTGTCCACTGCCGGGCCCGTACCCGGATGGAGAGGAGGCCCGTGATGAATGCGCCCTTGCCCACTGGGATTCACCCCGCTGTCCCGGCCGCTACCCCGGCCGTCACGCTGGACGACAAATACGCGGTCGAGCGCGGCCGCGTCTTCATGAGCGGCGTGCAAGCCTTGGTGCGCCTGCTCATGCTGCAGCAGCAGCGCGACGCCGCCGCCGGCCACCGCACCGCCGGCTTTATCAGCGGCTACCGGGGCAGCCCGCTGGGCGGTTACGACCAGGCGCTGTGGGCGGCCAAGCCCCACCTGGATCGGCACGACATCGTCTTCCAGCCCGGCGTGAACGAGGAGCTGGCCGCCACGGCCGTCTGGGGCACGCAGCAGCTGGCGCTGTACCCGCAAAGCCAGAAGTTCGATGGCGTGTTCGGCCTCTGGTACGGCAAGGGGCCGGGCGTGGACCGCTGCTCCGACGTGTTCAAGCACGCCAACATGGCCGGCACCGCCCCGCTGGGCGGGGTGATCGCGGTGGCGGGCGACGACCATGTCAGCAAAAGCAGCACTGCCGCGCACCAGAGCGACCACCTCTTCAAGGCCTGCGGCATGCCGGTGTTTTTCCCCAGCAGCGTGCAGGACATTTTGGACATGGGCCTGCACGCCTGGGCGATGGGCCGGTTCTCGGGGCTGTGGGTGGGGCTCAAGACCATCCAGGAGGTGGTCGAGTCCTCGGCCAGTGTGGAGGTCGATCCCGACCGCGTGCGCATCGTTCTGCCCGAGGACTTCGCCCTGCCCCCGGACGGCCTGCACATCCGCTGGCCCGACCCGGCGCTGGTGCAGGAGGCCCGGCTGATGGACCACAAGTGGTACGCCGCCCTGGCCTATGTGCGCGCCAACCGGCTGAACCACAACGTCATTGACAGCCCGAACGACCGCTTCGGCCTGATCGCCAGCGGCAAGGCCTACAACGACCTGCGCCAGGCCCTGGCCGACCTGGGGCTGGACGACGCCACCTGCCGGCAACTGGGCATCCGGGTGCACAAGGTGAACGTGGTCTGGCCGCTGGAGGCCCAGATCACCCGCGCATTTGCCCGGGGCCTGCAGGAAATACTGGTCGTCGAGGAAAAACGCCCGCTGATCGAGTACCAGATCAAGGAGGAGCTCTACAACTGGCGCGACGACGTACGCCCCAACGTGCTGGGCAAGTTCGACGAGCCCGAGGGCGACCGCAGCGGCGGCGAATGGAGCCAGCCCGACCCCGGCCAGCATTGGCTGCTGCGCGCCAAGGCGGACCTGAACCCCTCGCTGATCGCCCGCGCCGTGGCCCAGCGCCTGAAAAAGCTGGGCGTGCCCGAAGACATCGCCCGGCGCATGGACCAGCGCTTGGCAGTGATCGACGCCAAGGAGCGCAGCCTGGCCGCCATCGACCTGGCCAGCACCGGCGAGCGCCCGCCGTGGTTCTGCAGCGGCTGCCCGCACAACACCAGCACCCGTGTGCCCGAGGGCTCGCGTGCGCTGGCCGGCATCGGCTGCCACTTCATGGCCACCTGGATGGACCGCAGCACCTCCACCTTCTCGCAAATGGGCGGCGAGGGCGTGGCCTGGGTGGGCCAGGCGCCCTTCACCACCGACCGCCATGTCTTTGCCAACCTGGGCGACGGCACCTACTTCCACAGCGGGCTGCTTGCCATCCGCCAGAGCATTGCCGCCGGGGTGAACATCACCTACAAGCTCCTCTATAACGATGCGGTGGCGATGACCGGCGGCCAGCCCGTCGGGGAGCGACCCGAGGGCCACACCGTGCCGCAAATCGTGCAGAGCGTGCGCGCCGAGGGCGCGGCCCGGGTGCTCATCGTGACCGATGACCCCGCCAAGTACGAGGGCGTGCCCCTGCCGCCCGACGTGCCGGTGCACCACCGCGACGAACTCGACCGCCTGCAGCGCGAGCTGCGCGAGGTGCCCGGTTGCACCATCCTGATCTACGACCAGACCTGCGCCACCGAAAAGCGCCGCCGCCGCAAGCGCGGCAAGCTGGCCACGCCCGCCCAGAGCGTGGTCATCAACGAGCGGGTCTGCGAGGGCTGCGGCGATTGCTCCGACCAGTCCAACTGCCTGAGCGTGGAGCCGATTGAGACCCCGTTCGGTCGCAAGCGCCGCATCAACCAGAGCAGCTGCAACCAGGACTTTTCTTGCCTCAAGGGCTTTTGCCCCA
>CAYZPX010000005.1:0-30212 GCA_964480105.1 uncultured Burkholderiaceae bacterium
GTCGATTCGCAAGCAAGAGTCTCTGAACGGCACCCCTCGGGGTGCCGTTTTTTTATGCCTGTAGCCTCGCTGGCTTCATCGCCGGGACGACACCACGATCCCGCCCACGATCAGTGCAAACGCGGCGCCGTGGAACAGCTGGGGCATCTCGCCCAAAAACAGCGCTGACAGCAGCGCCGCAAACAGCGGGGTCAGGTTCACGAAAAAGCCCGCCACGGCCGGGCCGGCACGCTGCACGCCCAGCCCCCAGCAGCGGTAGGCCAGGATGGCCGGGCCCAGCACGATGAACACCAACGCGGCTGCCAGGGTCGGGCTCCAAACGATCCGTGGATTGCTGGCCAAGGTCCATTCCAGCCCCGCGAACAGGCCCGACCAGCCCAGGCCAAACACCAGCTGCGCCATCAGGAACATGGCCCAGTCCTGCCGTACCTCGCTCGGTTCGCTGGTGCGGGCCAAGATCCAGCTGTACACCGCCCAGGCCAGGGTGGCCAGCAGCATGAACAGGTCGCCCGGCACCAGGCGCAGCGCCAGCAGCTGCTGCCACTCACCCCGGCTGAGCACCAGCAGCACCCCCGCCGACGACAGCCCCGCGCCCAGCAGCTGGCGCCGGGTCACCGGGGCACCAAAAAACAGGCCGCCCACGGCCAGCATCAGCACCGGCATGCTCGACCCCACCAGCGTGGCATTGATCGGGGTCGAGGTCTGCAGCGCCAGGTACTGCAGCGCGTTGTAGGTGCCAATGCCCAGCAGTCCCAGCACCGCATAGCGGCGCCAATGCCGCCACAGCGCACTGCGGCGCCGCAGCACCCGGTAGGCCAGCGGCAGCATTAGCAAAAAGGCAAAGGCCCAGCGCAGCAGGTTCAGGGTGATCGGGGCGACCTGGTCATGCACCAGTCGCCCTACGATGGCATTGCCCGCCCAGAGCAGGGGCGGAATCGTCAACAGCACCGCAGTGCCAAAAGTGAGGGGAGCAGTCATGCCCGCACTGTAGCGGCGCCCGACCGTGATTCATGGCAGGATGGCGGCCCCTAGTTTGAGGAGACTGTTCCCATGAGCCTTGCCGTCCAGATTCAACAAGCCGGTGGTCCCGAAGTGATGCAACTCGTCGATGTGGCCGTGGGCGACCTTGGCCCTGGCCAGGTCCGCATCCGCCACCAGGCGGTGGGCCTGAACTTCATCGATGTCTATCAGCGCACAGGGCTGTATGCCCTGCCCATGCCGCTGCAGCTGGGCATGGAAGCCTCCGGCACCGTCGAGGCAGTGGGCGAAGGCGTAACCCACCTGCAAGCGGGTGACCGCGTGGCCTACGCCGGCAACCCGCCCGGCAGCTACTGCGAAGTCCGCGTCATGCCCGCCTTCAATGTCTGCAAGCTGCCCGACGGCATTGGCTTCGACACTGGCGCAGCCATGATGCTCAAGGGCCTGACAGCCCAGTACCTGCTCAAAAAATGCAAGCCGGTCGAAGGGCTGGAGCCTGGCGATTTCGTGCTGTTCCATGCCGCCGCCGGGGGCGTGGGCCTGATCGCCTGCCAATGGGCCCGGGCGCTGGGTCTGCAGCTGATCGCCACCGCCGGCTCGGACGCCAAATGCCAGCTGGCCCTGGCCAATGGCGCTGCCCACGCCATCAATTACCGCAGCGAGGACTTTGCTGCCCGTGTGCGCGACATCACGGGCGGTAAGGGCGTCAAAGTGGTCTATGACTCGGTGGGCAAGGACACCTGGGAGGGCTCGCTCAATTGCTTGCGCCCCTTCGGCCTGATGGTCAGCTTTGGCAACGCCTCGGGCCCGGTGCCGCCGTTCGCGCCCGGCATCCTGGGGCCCAAGGGCTCGCTCTATGTCACGCGCCAGACCCTGTTCACCCACATCACGACCCGCGAGGCCACCCAGGCCATGGCCGACGACCTGTTTGCCGTGGTGGGCAGCGGCCAGGTGCAAATCCACATCGACCAGCGCTTTCCCCTGGCCCAGGTGCAGGAGGCCCACCGTGCGCTGGAAGCCCGCCAGACCACCGGCTGCACGATCCTGACGCTGTAAAGGCAGCAGCCCTGGTCAGGCAAACGTGACCAGGGCGGCGTCGGTGGCTTCGTTCAGGTGGGGCAGGTGGTTGAAGCTTTGCAGCATCAGCCGCCGCGGGGAGATGCTGAATTCGGTCACCGCGCTGTTGCGGATGCGCATGTTCAGCGCAATCGTCACTTCCGGCGGGGTGCTCAGCACCTCGCCCATCGCCGCCGAAATCGGGCCGCCGCTGCTGACCAGCAGCACGTTTTGCCCCGCATGGTGCTGGCGCACATGCTCCAGCGCCGACCGTACTCCGCCCGAAAAATCCACCCAGCTGGGCATGCCCTGGGGGCTGATCACCTCGGCCATCCACTGCGCCAGTGCATCGCACAGCAGCCGGAAATGCTGCCGGTACAACTCGGGCGTGTCGGGCTTGGGCAGCGGCTGCGGGTGAATGGCGGCGATCAGCGCGTGGCTGTCGTACTCGTTCAGGCCGGGCAGGGCCAGGGCTTCGGGGGTCACCTGCAGCCCTTCGGCGATGCCTTCCAGCGTTTGCCGGTGCCGGCGCAGCGTTCCGGTCAGGATTGCGTCAAATTGGCGCCCCTGCGCTCGCCAATGCGCACCCAGGCGCACCGCCTGTTCCCGTCCCAGGGGGCTGAGTTGGTCGTAATCGTCGGCACCAAACGAGGCCTGGCCGTGGCGCACAAGGTAGAGCGTTCCCATGGGCCAGATTGTGGCCACGGCCCGCCCTGGGAGCTTGTCGCTCAAGCGACGTTTGCTATTGAATAAATAGCTGGTACCGCTGGTATTCATTGGCCTGGAGGCCAATTTGATGGTCCATCTCAGTGGTGGCGTTCCACCTGCAGTTCGCTGAGCATGCGCAGCAACGCGCGGTTCACGGCTTCCAGGCCCATCTCGTGGGTTTCGCTCAGCCGACGAATGGCCGCGGCATCGTCGGTTTCCAAGGCGGTGGCCATTTGCAAGGGGGGAGCGTACGGGCCTGTTTCCATCACGGTGGCATCGTGGATGCGCTCCGACAGCGGCAGGCGGTGCAGGATGTTGCCCAGGGGTTCGCGCATCAGCAGGTCCAGCTGCGAGAACAGGCCGCACAGGTAGACCTCGCGCCGCAGCTCGTTCTCGATCCCCGCGTCGAGCAGCAGGCGCATCAGCTGCGCCCGCATCACCATGGATTCGCGCACCGGCCGCAGGTTGATGTCTGTGCTGGCATGGGGCAGTTGCTCGGCCAGCCAGCGTTGCATGGAGCCATAGCCCATCATCACCAGCCCCCGGCGCAGCGAATCGATGCCGGTGCGCAGCCCCAGGGCCGCCGAGTTGGTGTAGGTCATGAAGCGGTAGGCGAGCAGCGGATCTTCGCTGAGGATGTCCTCAAAGGCTTCCAGCGATTGCTCGGACTCGATGGCCTTGAGTAGCCGTGTGATCGTGGCATGGGCGGGCTGCAGGGCCTTGTGGCGCTGCTGGTGCAGCACATCGTCCGACGGCCAGCCGGCCAGGGCCAGCGCATGCTTCTGGTCCAGGCAATGCTCCATCAGGGCCTTGCTGGCAATGTTTTCGTACATCTGTCCTTCCCGCGCCGGGCTGGGCGGGCGCGGGGGGGTGCCGGCTGGGGTGGGGGTGTTGGCCTGCAGGGCCTGCACCACTTCCTGCGGGTTCAGGCTCAGCAGGCTGTTGTCAAAGCTGCGGGCCAGGTCGGCGGGCGGCCCTTGGCCCACATCGCCGCGCCACACCAGTTTGAGCCCCCGCTGGTGGGCAGCCCGGACCTGGGCGCTCAGCCGTGGGTCCTGGTAGAGCCAATCGCCACGCACCTCGATCCAGGGCGCTCCGACCGGGGCGTTTGCCAGCAGGTCGTGCAGCAGCTCGTGCGAGCGTGCCGACAGCAGCAGCGGCGGCGAGCTGGCCGACCACATCTGCTGCAGGGTGCGCAGCAGGTGCGCCGCGTCGATGGACGGCGAGGTCTCGTTGTGTGCGTACAGCTGGATGCCCGCGAGCTTGCGCTGGCAGTTCCACAGCGGGCGGTAGCCCAGGATCAGGCGGCTGAGAACGGACTGTGGCATGCGCGCGGGTCGATGGTCTGGCGGTTAGCCGATGAAGTTGAAGAGCGACAGCTTCTGGATCTGCGCATACGACTGCAGCGCCGCAGAGTAGGCGGTCTGCTGGTTCTGGAAGTCCGAAATGCCTTTGACCATGTCCAGGTCCTCCGCACGGGACCGGTCTCCTTCCAATTGGATGGAACGTTTTTCTTGGTCGCCGCTGATCCGGTCAGCCCGGTTCAGGAATTCTCCAGCCTGGCCCCGAACAGTCAGCACCCGCTCCAGGCCCTTGTCGATGTTGCCCAGGGCCTGGCCCACGGCCTGGATCACGGCATTGTTGTTGGCGCCCTGGCCAATGCCTTCGATGGCGCGGTCCAGCACGCTGAAGACGCTGGCGCTGGGGGCCAGATCGATCGCATCGCCCGCTGCGGGCTGGCCCTTGATTTCGAAGCGGATGCCAGGCACTGCATCGATGGGCAGGGTGATGGGCTTGTTGGCGGGGAAGGGGTCTGAGGTTTTGCTGGCAAGTGGCGTGGACAGATCCGCCATATCGAACACGCTGTAACTCACCTGGGTCTGCTGGGTGCTGGGGTCGGTGGTGACGCTATCGATCACGACCCGGTAGTCCTTGCCGACGGCTGCCAGGTTGGCTGGGTCGATGTTGCCCGGATTGATCTCCACGGCACTGGTGGTCAGCGTCCGGTCCCGGGGACGGGTCAGGGTGATCTTGTCGCCCACCGCAGGGGTTCCAGTGACATTAAAGTCGAGTTGGGGAACGTCAGGGATACTGATGCCGCCAGCAAAACCCTGTGCGGGAAAGCTTTTGCCCGTGGTGGTGTTGGTCACCACGTAGTTGCCACCTTCGACAAAGGTCACTTCGTAGTTGCTGGTGGGCGTCTGTTCGGGAGGCGTCACCACGACGGCGTCAAACCCCAGATTGGCATTGTTGGACGTGGGCCGGGGTGGCAGGTTGCTCAGGCTGGCATTGGTGGCACCGTCGCGCAGGGGCTGGAACATGAAGGCGGCGTCGCCGTCCAGCGTCAAGGGTACTGAGACGCTACCGCTGGCCGTTTGGCCAGCCAGGCCGTCAAACGCATAGTCTGGCAACGAGGACAGGGGGCCAGCAAACGGGTTGACCGCACTGCCCAACGCACTGAGCACGGGAATGCCGTTGGTGTCCTTGCGGTTGGCCACCGATACCAGCTGCTCGCGCAGGCCGTTGAGCTGGTTGGCCACGGTGCGGCGGTCGGCGGCAGTGAGGGTGGGGTCGCCAGCATTCACGATCAGCTGGCGGGCTTCCTGAATCAGGTTGGTCGCTTCGCCCAGGGTGGATTCGGCCAGGGCCATGGCGTTGCGCTGGGTTTCCAGCGCACGCTGGTCGGTCTTGATGCGCTCAATGCGGGTCAGCGCCCGTTCGGCCTGGGCCGCGGCCACCGGGTCGTCGCTGGCGCGCACCACCCGCTTGGCCGAGCTCAGATTTTCTTGCAAGCCGGACAGCGAGCTTTGCCGCGCGCCGATGTTGCGCAAGGCGTTGTCGTACACATAAGCCGTACCAAGGCGGGGGGTGTTGCTCATGGGGTGGGACTCCTACGCCGCGCGTTAGCGGCCCAGACCCTGGATCAGGTCATTGAAGATGGTTTGCGCAATCTGCACCATTTTGGCCGAGGCCTGGTAGGCCTGTTGGTACTGCAGCAGCTTGGCGGCTTCTTCGTCCAGGTTGACGCCCGAGACGGCCGAGCGCTCGCGGTCCAGGCTGGCCGCGATGTTGCCAGACAGGTCGGCCGCAAAGGTGGCCGTTTGGGTGCGGGTGCCAATCTGCGACATCAGGCCAGCATAGCCGTCGCTCAGTGCCGCACCGTCAAACATCGGCACATCCCGCAGTGCCAGCATGGCACCGGCGTTGCCTGCATTGCGCTGGTACCAGTTGTCGCCCCCTGTGCTGTATGCCGGATCAAGGGCGTTGCCCACGGTGACGGTGTCGCCGTCTGAAGGATTGCCTTGCAGCGTGATTTCCCACCCATCGATGGTGATGGGGACGCCAGAGGTGTAGGGGACGGGATCGCCCGGGTTGTAAGCGGTTGGGTCATACACCGCACTGGAGACTGGCAAGCTGGGGGGGCTGCCAGTGCCATTCACAGTGAAGGTGGCCGGCGGCCCCGCCTGAAAGCTCAGCGTGACCGGAGTTCCCACCGCCGGCGGGGTCACCTGGCTGCCAGGAACACTGGATGCCTGCAAGGTGGCCAGTTTCAGCGACCCAGCATTGGCGCTGCCCATGGCCGCATTGATCGGGTTGGCAGCCGCAAGTTCGCGCGGCGAGACCACCAGCGCCTGGATATCGGCGGCAGCCCTGGAGAAGGGTTTGAACAGGATTTGATCGCCAGCCACCCCTGCGCCATCCACCACGAACTGCAGGCCATCGATCAGCGTGGGCGGATTCGCTCCAGGGCTGAGGTCGATGCCAGTGCCCATCACTTGTTGGTCAGACAGACGAATCACGCTTCCCGTGTTGGGACCGTCCAGAACGACCTGGTAATCCGAGGCGGCAAACCGCGATGGGTCTTTGTACAACGCTGCAGAGGCAAGGCCAGTGTTCTGGGCAAAGCCTGTGGTGCCAGGCCGATCCACGCCATCTCCCAGCGGGTCGGTCAGCGTGGGTACCGAGAACAGCGCTGCACCCGCCTCGCCATCCAGCGTCAGCCCCCGCTGGTTCTGTTCGTTCAGGCTCTGACCAACCGCCACGGCCATGCGGCCAATCAGGTTGCGGGCTTCGGTCAGCTCACCGTTCTGGAACTTGACCAGCCCAGAGACCTCGCCACCGCCCAGCATGGATTCGTTCAGCTCCACTGCCGTGGCCGAGCCCGCCTGTGTGAAGTACAGCGCCTTGTTGTCGCTGCCCCCACCAAACGACTTGCGGTCCTGCACGCTGATGGTCGATACCGTGCCGCCCAGCACCAGGGGTTGGCTGCTGGCCACAAAAAGGCTGATGGAACCGTCGGTGGCGTCGACTTGGCTGGTCTGGATGTACTTGTTCAGATCGCGGATCAGCTGGTCGCGCTGGTCCAGCAGATCGTTGGGGGGCTGGCCGTTGCCTTTGGCCCTGGAGATCAATACGTTCAACTCGGCGATCTGTGGTGCCAGCCGGTTGATTTGGTCCACCCCGAGGTTCAGTTCCTCGGTCACGTTGGTCTGGATGCCATCCAGTCGTTCGGAGACCGAATTCATCCGCAGGGCGGTTTCATCGATCCGGGTCAGGAACACGGTGCGCGCTGTCAGGTCGGTGGGGGCGCTGACCACATCTGACAAAGCATTCAGCATTTCGTTGATGCCTGCGCCCAGGCCATCAGGGCCTCCGCCAAAGATGTCCTGGATTTGCCGCATCCGGTCGGCGCGCACGGTATCGCCAGCCTTCATCGCATCGGCGGCTGCGCTCTGGCGGGTCAGCAACTCGCTCTGGTTGCGCAGGATGGTCTTGATCTCCATCCCCTTGCCAATGTAGCCACTGCCCGTGTATTGGCCGCGCACGGTCTGTTGCACCACCGTCTGGCGCGAATAGCCCTGCGTGTTGACGTTCGAGATGTTGTGTCCCACCGTCTGCAAGCCCACCTGGTTGGCAAGCAAGGCGCGGGAGCCGACGTTGAGAATGCCCATGGCCTTCGTCCTTGGTCTTTAGGCCTGCATGCGCAGGCTACGCTCCGCGCCCTGGATGGCGCTGCTGAGCTTGCTGGCATAGGCCGGGTCGGTGGCGTAGCCCGCTTTTTGCAGCGCCGAGGCATAGGCCACCGCCGATCCGACCTGGCTGCGGGCCTGTTCGTAGCGGGGGCTCTGGGTGATCAGCCTGGCGTAGTCGCGGAAGGAGTCTTCGTAGGAATCGTAGGCGCGGAACTTGGCCACCATCTTTTTGGCCACGCCGTTGACGTATTCGGTGGTGGTCACCTCGGCCACCTTGCCGGTCCAGCCCTTGCCGGCCTTGATGCCGAACAGGTTGAAGGCGTTGGAGCCATCGGCGTTCTTGATCTCGCTCCTGCCCCAGCCGGTTTCGTGGCCAGCCTGACCCAGCATGTAGCTGGCAGGAATGCCGCTTTCCTGGGCAATGCGTTCGGCAGCGCTGTTGTGGAACTGCACAAAGTTGTCCCGGCCCTTGGGGGCTGCTGTGGTGGCCATCTTGGCACCTGTCATGCCTGCAACGCCTGCCGTACTGGCCACACTGGCCTGGGGCTGGACACCGCCCGTTGCCTGCGGCGCAGCCATGGCGCTTCGCACCCCTCTGTTGGCAAAGCTGAGGGTGGATGGAACTGCTGTAGCTGCCGCTGTGGGATCGTTGGCGCCCCCCATGGGCACTGCCAGCTGCCGCGCAATCGCCTCAGACAGCCCACCGGGGCGCCCCGACATCTGCACCGACAGCTGCTGGTCCAGCAGGTCCATGCCCAGGTTGCCCTGGGCGCTGTCCAGAAGGCCGGATTTCATCGTGGCTTCGCGCATGCTTTTGATCAGCTCGCGCATGAACAGCGATTCGAACTGCTTGGCCGCTTCGCGTGCGGCCTGGGGGCTGTTCTGGCTGGCCTCGAATTTCAGGCCATTGAGCGACCGGGCATCGACTGCCAGGGCGTTCGACGCCGCGGCGTTGCCAGACGGGGACAGGGAGAGGGCCATGTCAGATCACCTCCAGCTCGGCATTGAGCGCGCCTGCGGCCTTGATGGCTTGCAGGATGGCCAGCAGGTCTTGGGGCGTGGCGCCCAGGGCGTTCAGCGCCCGGACCACCTCGGTCAACTGTGGCGAAGGCGGCATCTGGATGATGTTGCCGGGCTCCTGGTTGATCTGGATGCTGGCTTTTTCGGCCACCACGGTCTGGCCTTGCGACAGTGGGTTGGGCTGGCTGATCACCGGCGTGCTGCTGATGGTGATGGACAGGTTGCCGTGCGCCACTGCGCAGGGCCCCAAGGTCACGGCCTGGTTGAGCACGATGGAGCCCGTGCGCGCATTGATCACCACCTTGGCCGACGGAATGGTGTCTTCCAGTGCCAGCTCCTCCAGGTCGGCCAGGAAGCCCACCCGCGCCCCTGGGTCATTGGGTGCGCGCACCTGCACGGTGCGACCGTCCAGCGCCGTGGCCAGGCCTGGGCCCAGCTTGGTGTTGATCGCCTGCACCACCTTGCGGGCGGTCTGGAAGTCGTTGGCGTTCAGCCCCAGGTTGATGGTGTTGCCTTCGTGCAGCGGGGTGGGCACGGCGCGCTCCACCTGACCGCCCTGCGGGATACGGCCTGCGCTCAGGTGGTTGATCTGCACCCGGCTGCCCCCGGCCGACGCCCCGGCACCGCCCACGACCAAGCTGCCCTGGGCCAGCGCGTAAATCTCGCCATCCACGCCCCGCAAGGCGGTGGTGATCAGCATGCCGCCCTTGAGCGACTTGGCATTGCCCAGGGACGACACGTTCACGTCGATCATTTGGCCGGGCTGGGCGAAGGCGGGCAATTGGGCGGTGACCAGCACCGCAGCCACGTTCTTGAGCTGCAACTGCTGCCCGGTGCCCGTGGTGGGCAGGCTGATCCCCATTTGCTGCAGATAGTTGTTCAGCGTCTGGGTGGTGTAGGGCATCTGGGTGGTCTGGTCCCCGGTACCGTCCAGGCCCACCACCAGGCCATAGCCGGTCAGCTGGTTGCTGCGCACCCCTTGCACTGCCGCCACTTCCTTGATCCGCAGGGCATGGGCGGGCAGGGCTACACACAGCAGGGCGCAGAGGCAGCCCACGGCACGCAAAAGCAAGGGCGCAGTTTTCATGAGGCCATTGTGGGTGCGGGGGACGGAACTTCAAGCGCCAAAAAGCGGCCCGAATGCCCGCTTTTTGCCCTTGTCAGCCGCTGGCCTGTGCGATGGCGTTCCGATGCTTTTTATAAGCCAAATTGAACTCTAGGCCAATAGATTTAAGCGGTGCTAGCTATCAATTTAGGAGTGAATTGGGCATTCTTCCGTCTCAGAACGGAGTGACGGTGTTGAAAAACCGCCCCAGCCAGCCCATGGCCTGGGCCTCGCTTTGCTGGCCACGGCCGCGCGACTCGACCCGCACGTTCGCCACCTGGGTGGAGTTGACGATGCTGCCTGGCTGGAGCGAGCGCGGGTCCACCGTACCGGAAAAGCGCAGCACGTCCACGTTCTGGTTGACGCCGATCTGTTTCTCTCCGACCACCACCAGGTGGCCATTGGGCAGCACTTCGACCACGGTCGTGGTGATCGAGCCCTGGAAGGTGTTGGCGCTTTCGGTTCCGCCTTTGCCTTCAAAGGTGTTTTCGGACCCCGCGCCGATCCGGGTGCGCCCGGCCGTGCGGGCGCTCATGAAGGGCAGGGCGGTGATGCCGCCAGTGATGTCCGAGGTGCGGTCCACCGTGGACGAGGATTTCTGGCTTGCGGTGATGTTCTCGACGATCTGCACTGTCACCATGTCGCCCACCAGCCGCGCGCGGCGGTCCTCGTAGGGGGGGCGGAACGTGGCGGCCTGAAAAAGCCCCCCGGTCACGGGCAGGGCTGCCCGCGGGGCCATCGCCAGCGGCGGTGGAGTGGTGGGCAGGATGTCCACCGGCGGCGGGGGTGACAGGGTGGCGCAGCCGCCCAGCACCAACAGGGCAGCGCCGAGGCAGCCGCCCAGGGCCGGGCGGCGCACGGGATGGGTGCGGGGGGGCAGGGCGGTCATGGTCATTCCCGGAAAGGCACGCTTCACAGCTGGGTCAGCTTGGCCAGCATCTGGTCGGAGGTGGTGATGGCCTTGGAGTTCATCTCGTAGGCGCGCTGGGTCTGGATCATGCTGACCAGCTCCTCCACCACGTTGACGTTGGAGTTCTCCAGAAAGCCCTGCTTGATCAGTCCCAGGCCGTTGGTGCCTGGGACGCCCTGTTGGGGCTGGCCCGAGGCGGCCGATTCCCGGAACAGGTTGCCGCCAATCGGTTCCAGACCAGCGGGGTTGATGAAGCTGGCCATGGCCAGGTTGCCCAGCTGTTGGGGTGCCGCATTGGGTGGAATCACCGCCGATACGGTGCCGTCGGTGCTGATGGTGACGCTGGTGGCGCCCTGCGGAATCGTGATGCCGTTGGCCACGGGCAGGCCACTGGATGTGACCAGCCGGCCTTGGGCATCGATCTCAAAAGCGCCATCTCGGGTGTAGGACAGGGTGCCGTCGGGCATGGTCACCTGGAAAAAGCCGTTGCCATTGATGGCCACGTCCAGGGCGTTCTTGGACTCCTGCAGCCCACCTTGCGTGAAGTTGCGCGTGGTCGCCACGGTGCGCACGCCCAGGCCCAGGTGCAGGCCGGTGGGCAGCTGGTTCTGCTCGGTGGCGTTGGCGCCCACCTGGCGCAGGTTCTGGTAGATCAGGTCTTCAAACACCGCGTTGGCCCGCTTGTAGCCATTGGTCGAGACGTTGGCCAGGTTGTGCGAGATCACATCCAGGTTGGTCTGCTGGGCCGACATGCCAGTCTTGGCAATCCACAGCGAATTCATCATGGCGGGGTCCTGTTCTCGGTTCTCAAAAAGGTGGGCCTGTTCTGTTCAGGCATCAGTTCATGCTCAGCAGCTGGCTGGCCTGCTTGTCGTTGTTTTCAGCGGTCTGCAGCAGCCGCATTTGCGCCTCGAACTGGCGGGCGGCGGCGATCATGCCGACCATGCTTTCCACTGCGTTGACGTTGGAGCCCTCGATGGCGCCGCTGAGCAAGCGGGCGTTCGGGTCGTTTGCCACCGGGTTGCCTGAGCGCGCGCGGAACAGCCCGTCGTCGCCGCGCTCCAGCGGGTCTTCGGCCGCGGGGGTGGCCAGCTTCAGCCGCCCCAGCTGCGCAGGGGGCTGGGTGCCAACCTTGGCGGTGATGGTGCCATCGGCCCCCAGCGACACGGCAGCGCCCGGGGGCACCTCGATGGGCGCGCCGCCATCCGAGAGCACCGGCAGTCCGGTCGTGGTCATCAGTTGGCCGTTGGGCGAGACTTCAAAGCTGCCGGCGCGGGTGTAGGCCTCGGTGCCATCCAGTCCTTGCACGGCAAACCAGGCATTGCCCACCGCCACCGCGTCCAGTTCGCGCTCGGTGCGCTGCACGGGGCCGGGCGTGTTCAGGTGGCCCGAAGTGGCCTCCAGCGCAAACACCCGGGTGGTGGCGCCATCGCCCTGGATCGGCACCGAGCGGAACGTGGCCAGCTCTGCCCGGAAGCCTTGGGTGGAGGCATTGGCCAGGTTGTGCGAGAGCACCGACTGGCGGTGCGCCGCTGCTGTCGCCCCGGACATGGAGGTGTAGATGATGCGGTCCATGGCGTGAAATCCTGCTCAGTGCGCGCTGGCAAACCCGTGCATCAGCGCAGGTTGACGATGGTGGACAGGACCTGGTCCTGGGTCTTGATCGTCTGCGCATTGGCCTGGTAGGCGCGCTGCGCGGTGATCATGTTGACCAGTTCGGCCGTCAGGTCCACGTTGGAGTCTTCCAGGGCGCCAGCGCGCAATCCGCCAAATTGGCCGCTCAAGGGCTTGCCCATCACCGACGGGCCCGACGACGAGGATTCGATCCAGTTGTTGCCACCAATCTCGATCAGGCCTTGCGGGTTGCGGAAGGTGGCCAGCGCCACTTGGGCCTCGGCCCGTGTCAGGCCGTTCGAGTAGCTGGCCATGACCATGCCGTCTTCGCCAATGGTGATGCCGGTCAATTCGCCGGAGGTGTAACCATCTTGGGTCAGGTCGGAGACGGCGAACTTGCTGCCGAACTGAGTGACTTCGCTCAAGTCAAGTGCAATTTGCATGTCTTCCACCAACGGGGCTGGGCTGCCGGCATTGGGGTTGGCTGCTGGGGGGACCGTCAATGTCGTCAATGTGGTGCTGAGGAATGCCCCGTTTTCGTCAAAGGCGATTTGACCCAGAGAGGCGGTTGGGGCCAGCGGTGTTCCAGCACCCGCAGCCGCAGAGGTCGCCAAGTCAGCCTCGGCTGCAGCGAGGTCGGTGTAAACCTCCCAGGTGTTTGGGCCATTCTTCAGAAAGTACAGATTGACCGAAGTGGCTACGCCTTGGCTGTCGTAGACGTTGATGGAGGTTCCATAGGTGGAAGCAGGGGTCACTGGGACTGCTGGCTTCGCTGCCACAGGCGGTGTGGCTGTAGGGTCTGCCGCTACGGCGGCTACGCCCACGGCATCCTTGGCCCGTGCGTCCAGGTTCATCACTGCTTTGATGGAGCTGGTCTTTTGGGCATTGATCGGTGCCCCCGATGGGAAGCTGATCGGCGTCGCCGAGGAGGTGGCGACGCCTGTGGCGGGGTCCACCTTGTAGCCCATCACGCTCGCGCCGCCGTTGGTCTTCATGTTGCCAAACTGGTCGAGCTTGAAGTCCCCGGCGCGGGTGTAGGCCATGGAGCCGTTGGGTTGCTGGACCTGGAAGAAACCGTTGCCATTGATGGCCAGGTCCAGGTTGTTGCCGGTGATGGTGAAGCTGCCCTGGCTGAACTGCTGAGCCACCGCAGCCACCTGAACGCCATAGCCGGCGTCATTCCCGCTGGACAGGCCCATCGTGGACGCGACGATGTCCGCAAACTCGGTGCGCGAGGCCTTGAAGCCCGTGGTGTTGCTGTTGGCAATGTTGTGGCCGATGACGTCCAGGTTCTTGCTGGCGGCGTTGAGGCCGGAGAGCCCTTGTTGGAATGCCATGGTGTGCTCCTACGGGAAACGAAAAACAAAATACGAAAGGTCGAAAGGTGCCTGGGGCACGCTTACATCACGGCCTTGACCGCGCTGAAGGGGGTCTTGCTGCCGCTGGCCAGCTGCATCGCCAGGTTGGCGCCGTCCATGTTCACGGACGTGACCTGGTCAATGGCCAGGCTGGTGCTCTTGACGGCAGTCTGGCCGTTTGCAGCAGCCACCTTGAAACGCAAGGGACCATCGGCATCCTTGAACGCCGAGGCATCCCATTCGATGTTGTGCCGGCCGGCTTTCAGGGCCCCCATGTCCAGGGTGCCCACTTCCTTGCCCTGGGCGTTGAGCACCTGCACACTGACGCTGGCAGCAGCGCCATCCAGGTCAAAGGCGGCATAGCCCATGCCGGTCTCCCGGTCAATCGCCAGGGTGTTCCCCTCGACCAGGACCTGGCGGCCCACCATGGTGCTGCCCGCCATCAGCTGCTGACTGGCAAACTGGCTGACCAGGCCCTTGACAGTATCGTTGAGCTGCTGGATGCCTGTCACCGTGTTGATCTGCGCGATTTGCGAGGTCATCTGCGCGTTGTCCAGCGGGTTCATCGGATCCTGGTTGTTCAGCTGGGCGACCAGCAGTTTCAGGAACCGGTCTTGCGCGGCTGCAGGGTCGGTGTTGACGTCCGTTTTGCTCGTGCTTGGCGTCGCTGTGGTGGCTGCCGTGTTGCCTGTGATGGCAGAGATGCCGGAAGTGGTGGCCATGGAGGCGCCTTTCGAGGGTTACTGGCCGATCTGCAGCGTTTTGAGCAGCAGGGACTTGGCGGTGTTCATGACCTCAACGTTGTTCTGGTAAGAGCGCGAGGCGGAAATCATGTTGACCATTTCCTCCACCGCGTTCACGTTGGAGTGCACGACATAGCCCTGGGCATCGGCCAGCGGATGGTTGGGGTCGTGCACGCGTCGGCCAGGGTTCTGGTTTTCGTTGATGGCGCTGACCTTGACGCCAGCACTGGTGCCGTCCTGTCCCACGGGCAAGGTCTGGAAGACGACCTGGCGGGCTTTGTAAGCTTGGCCGTCGGGGCCCGCGACGGCATCCACGTTGGCCAGGTTGCTGGCGACAACGTTCAACCGTTGGGATTGCGCACTGATGGCGCTGCCCGACACATTGAAGATCGAGAACATGGACATGGCGTGAGGTCCTTTATTCGGCGGCGCTCAGGGCTCACTGGCCCTGGATGGCGCTGAGCATGGTCTTTGCGCTGCCGTTGATGAAGCGCAGCGTGGCTTCGTAGCGTACGGCGTTGTCCACAAAGTTGGCCCGTTCGCGGTCCAGATCGACGGTGTTGCCGTCCAGACTGGGTTGGGATTGCACGGCGTAGCCCAGCTTGCCAGCACCTTGGCGGCTGTCCACCGTGGTAGGCGACAGGGGGATGTGGCGCGGATCGGTCAGGGCTTGCTGGCCGCTTGTACCCGCGACAGGGGGGGTGCGTGGCGTTTTGCTGTCAAGCATGCCCCGGGCTTCACGCAGGGCGTCTGCAAAGGGGTAGTCGCGGGCGACATAGCCGGGTGTGTCGGCATTGGCCATGTTGCTGGCCAGCACGCGCTGACGGTCCGCGCGCAGCACCAGGGCATCGCCGTGGAAGTCCAGCCGTTCGACCATCTTTTGTAGCATGTGCGCCTCACCCTTGGGGTTGTCCATTCGTCCGGCTTGCAGCCTGGCGACGTGCTGAAATTATGGGCAGTAGGCTGTTTTTCTAAAGTCTGAAGAACTGGGTCTTTGGTGGGCATTTCGCCGCTTTGTTACCGGCAGACGTCTTTAAAGTAGTTGCTGTGAAAATGCCCGTGCCGGTCGGGCCATTGCACTGACGCGATTGCGATCCCCCAGCCGGCGTTGGAGTTTTGTATGCCATTGCCGTCCTGGCGTGTCCCGCTGTCTGCCTTGCGGTCGTTTGTTTGTGCCAAGGCGCGCAGCGCGAGGCAGGGTGGCGGGGTGGCCAAAGTGCTTGGCTGCCTGCTGGCACTGGTGGTGACGGCTTGTCTGCCCCTCCAGGCCCAGACACAGGCGCAAACCCCGGTCACCCCAGACCTCGCCGTGTTGACCCAGCAGTGGCTGGACGATGCCTTGGCACGCACCGTGCCTGCTGGGCTGCCCTTGCGCATGGAAGTCCAGGTCGGCCAGCTGGATCCCCGTTTGCGCCTGGCCCCCTGTGCTCGCGTCGAGCCCTACCTGCCCGCCGGCGTGCGCCTTTGGGGCCGAGCCCGGATAGGGCTGCGTTGCATGGACGGCGCAGCCAGTTGGAACGTTTTCTTGCCGGTGACCATTCGCGCCCATGGCCCCGCCTGGGTCCTGAATGCCAACGTCCCTCCAGGTACCACGCTGACGGCTGCCGATGCGGTCGAGGGCGAGGTGGATTGGGCGGCTGACCCCGCCAGCGTGCTGGCCAAGCCCGAGCAATGGATCGGGCAGCAGGCCAGCCGGCAGCTCATGGCGGGCCAGGCCTTGCGCCAGGCCATGGTGCGGCCTGCCCCCCTGTTTGCGGCGGGCGCCCAGGTGCGCGTGGTGGCCCAGGGGCAGGGGTACGCCGTGATGGCGGCAGGCCAGGCCTTGAATGCGGCGGGCGTTGGGCAAACAGTCCGTGTCCGAATGGACAACGGCCGCCTGGTGCAGGGCGTGGTCCGCGAATCCGGGGTGGTTGAGCTGGCCTTGTGAGACGGACCTGCCATGAAAAATGGCTAAAGTCTGGGTCCCGCAGGCCGAAAACCAAGGCAATGTCGCTTCACAACCCCGTGGAGTGGTGGAGAGAACAATGAAAATTGGTCAAAAACCAGAACTCCCGAGTCCGGTCACTCAGCAAGCGCAAGCCAAGGCGCAGGCTAAAACCGCCACGGCCGCTTCGGAAGAATTGGCCAAGAATGCAGCACCTGCCCAGGCGAATGCCGGGGTGCCCGTCTCCATGTCCAGTTCAGCGCGCGCGCTGGACCGGGCTTCTCGCAACACCAGTGATTTCAATGCGGACAAGGTCAAAGCCATCCGTACCGCCATCGAAAACGGCACGTTTTCCATCAATGCCGAGGCCATTGCCGACAAAATGCTTGCGGGTGCCCGTGAGATGCTGGTCCCCGGTGGCGTCTGAAGCGGCGCTGGCTTGATCTGAGGCCCATGCCGCGCCATGAACCCTCCGGACCCTGACGTCCCAGCGATCGAAGCCGCCTTGGCGGGCCTTGAGCAGCGGGTGCAAATCTTGGCGGCAGCATTTGCCCAAACCGACACCACCGTACTGCTCCATGCCAGTACCCAGTTGCGTGATGCTGCCCTGTCCTTTGCGGCCTTGGCACAGCAACCGGCCTTGCGCGAGGCCCTGGCCACTTTACCCCTGCAGCCCCGCCTCAAGGCCGTGGCCAGCTTCCTGAATTTGCACCGTGACCACTTGGCCCGCTTGTCCGCCTTCAATGACCGCCAGCTCCAGGTGTTTTTTCCCTCGGTTGGCGATGGGGGAACTTATGGCCAGCCCCTCGCAGCGGGCGCCCGTATCTACAACGCTCTGGGCTGACCTCTTGCCGTAGCTTGGCGGGTCTGCGTCTCAATGCTGGCGCAGCTTGGCACGCAGCCGTGCCACCGATTGGCTGTGCAGCTGGCATACCCGGGATTCGGTGACTCCCAGCACGGCGGCAATTTCCTTGAGGTTCATGTCATGTTCGTAGTACATGCTCATGATGTACTGCTCCCGTTCGGGAAGTCCCTGGATGGCTGCCACCAGGGCCGTGCGCAGGCGTTGGTCGCGCAGCCGCTCCAGCGGATCTGCATCTGGATCTGCGACGTGCCGGTCCAGAAAACCGTCCTCGTCGTCTTCTCCGTGCCGGCCCAGGTCTTCCAGGTACACCAGTTGTGTACCCCGCACTTTGCCAAGAAGGTGCTGGTAGTCCTCCAGAGACATGCCCATTGCCTGGGCAATCTCTGACTCCAGGGGCGTACGGCCCAGTTTCTGCTCGAGCCTGTGCAAGGTGGCTTCGATGTCTTTCTGGCTTTTCCGGGCGCTGCGAGACAGCCAGTCGCTCTCCCGAAGTTCATCGATCATGGCCCCCCGGATGCGTTGGGTGGCAAAGGTTTCAAACTGCACGCCCTGGCTGGGTTCGTAGCGAGACAAGGCCTCGGCCAATCCGATCATGCCGACCTGGATCAGGTCGTCGAGTTCGATGTTGGGCGGGACCTTGACCATCATTTGGTGCGCGATCCGTCGAACCAGCGGCGCATGCTGGCTGATCAGTGCATTCCGATCAAGCTGGCCTTTGGCGGTGTAGGTCAAGTCAGTGGCTCCGGACACAGTGCGCAGGGAATCCCATCCATTGATAAGTCGGCAGGCTGTGAAAGCCTGATTCCAGCGTCCCTGCATTCTCCAACAGTTGCAGGGCCAGCCGCTGAATGTCGGCGCTGTTGCCCGCCTGGACTGTCGTGGTGTGCAGTTGCCCTCCCAGGTGCCGGTCTGCACAGCCTTGCAGTGTCCGCAAGGCTTCAAAGGCCCGTCGCCGTGCATGGCGGCTGTGCTCGGGCACCAGGGCGGCCACTGTGCACGCCAGGCCGCTCATGAGTGCCAATTTCTTGCAGTGCTGGTAACTGGCCAACATGTGCGATGCGCCTTCTCGCATGAACACCAGGGGGGAGGTCTGGGTATTCCCAACCAAGTGGGTGAGCAGGTCTACCGGCGCATGCAAGACCATCAGACCGTATGTGCGGAAGTAAGGAAGCAGGGAGCGCAAGGGGTTGCGGTCCCCCTCCTGTGGTGGCAGCTGGCTGAGTTCCTGCAGCCCGTCGGCTGCCGGGAGCACTGTCAGCGACGATGCCATTTCTCCCAGCGGTAGCCCGTGGCTGTCTTGCCACGGGGCCTGGTGCAATAGCTGTGCGAGGCCAGGGTTTGCTTTGGTTTCCGCAGTGGAGCCATCCAGTACCACCACTGGATAGCCCATGGATTGAAGGCTTGCACAGACTTGCCACAAGGTTTCAACCGTGCGTGGCGCGCGCGGTTCTGAAACTGCTGCCAGCACGCGCAAAGCCGATTGCGGCGTATAGCCCAACAGGCTGGCGCCTTGGTGTTGGCCAATGTCAAGCATGCAGGGACTCGGAGGCAGGGGTAAAGAAGAAGTTCAGGTCAGAGACCTTGGGATCAAAGGCCGATTTCACAGGCGTCTGCAAGGACATGCTCACAAGCTGGTGGGCATCAGCCTTGGCCCAGTCCTCTGGTACCCGTTGTCCGTTGGTCATGCCCCGCAGAACCATCTGGTGCCGCACCAGGGCATCGATCGCGGGCCCCAGTTTGACGGCTTCATCGACCTTGGACAGGATCGCATGCTGTGCGCCCGTGGTTCGAAACGAGGTCAGGACATCGTCCAGGGTGTCGCCGTGGCAACCAGCATTCAGCACAAGCAGACGTTGGATTTCGGGAAGGTCCAGGACATCGAGCATGTCGCGTTTGCGAGGGTCCCGCGGCGCGACGCCGGTGGTGTCGATCAACACCATCTTCTTGTTGCTCAGCAGTCCCAGCAAGTCTTCCAGGGCAGCGCGGTCGTGTGCCAGGTGCGCCACGATGCCCAGCATGCGCCCGTAGCTGCGCAGCTGCTCATGCGCACCAATCCGGTAGGTGTCCAGCGTGATCAGGCCCACGCTGCTGGGTCCATAAGCACGTGCGCACAGGGCAGCGAGTTTTGCGGTCGTGGTCGTTTTCCCTACCCCTGTGGAGCCCACCAAAGCAAAGATCCCACCTTCTTCATAAAGTGCAGGCCGGTGGGCGTCGGTTTTCAGGTTGCGCTGCAGCACATCCATCAGCCAGCGTACGGCGTCAGGCGCAGAGATGTCTTCTGGCATCCTTTCCAGAATCGCCCGTGCCAGCGCTGGCGAGTAGCCGGCACGCAGCAGCTTGATCATCAGGTTGGAATGGACAGGGTTTTGTCGTGCCTGTCCCAGCCAGGTCAGCGTGTGAAAGCGTTCTTCGATCAGTTCCTTGACCGATTGCAGCTCCCCCATCAGGCTCTGCGTGGCGCTGGATTGGCGGTGCGCGGGCACCGCTGGCTCCAGGGACTTGCGCGGCACCGCCGGTTCTGGAGGGATTTCCATGCGCAGCGGTGGTTTGCTGACAGGCTGCGTGGTCTGTGGCATGTGGGCAGGGCGCTCGCGCAGGCGTTCGCGCTCCAGTTCCATCGCCCGATCACGGCTGAGCTGGCTCAAGGTGGGAGTGGCACTGGCCCCTTGTGCTTCTGCCCGGCGACGCAGCATGCGCTCTCGCACGTAGTCCTGAAACGACAGCGTGCTCATGGCCAACTGCTCGGTGTCTTCTTCGACGCTGGCCTGCACGTTGACCGGGGGGGCGGGATTGCGGGGTGTTGGTGCAGCGTTGCGCAGAGGCGCGCGGGTCCCAAGAGAGGTCCCAGATCCATGCGGCATGGTCGATTGGGCCAAAGCCGTCGCAGTTCGGCTGTTGCTCCCCATGGCCTGGTCCAGTGAAGACAGTGTTTCTTCGCCTGTGGCCACCACTTCCACCCCGTTGGCGACCGGCCGATTGGAGAGGATCAAAGTTCCTTCGCCGAAAGCCATGCGCGCTTGTGCAAGGGCTTCCCGGGCGGTGGGTGCGTGAAAGCGTCGGATGTTCATGCCGCAGCCCCTTTCAGGATCGGACCGATCCGGATCGTGTGGGTCTCAGGAATTTCGCTGTGTGCCAGCACTTGCAAACGTGGCGCCACGCGCCGAACCAGCCTGGAGACCGAGCTGCGGATTACGTCGGGCACCAACAGGCAGGCGGGCAGTCCCAGTTCTTCTTGCTTGAGTGCCACTTCTGCGGCCTTTTGCGTCAGCAGGTCGGCCACACCGGGGTCGAGGGCGGGACCTGCGGCATTGCCCAAGGCTTGCACCAAGAGCCGCTCCAGACCTGGCTCAATGGCAATGACATTCAGTTCGCGCGTGGGGCCGTAGATTTGCTGGACGATGGCTGGCGACAAAGCAATCCGTACACGACGCGCCAATTCCACAGGGTCAGCAATGTTGCCAGCAAATTCCGCCAGCGTTTCAATGATGGTCCGAATGTCGCGAATGTGCACAGATTCTTCCAGCAAGAGCTGAAGAACCTTCTGGAATGTCGCGATAGAAACCATTTTGGGCACCACTTCTTCGATCAGTTTGGGTGCCAGCTTGGCCACATGCTCCACGAGCTGTTGGGTTTCTGTCCGGCTCAGGAGCTTGGCCGCTTGCACTTGCATCAAGTGTGACAAATGTGTCGCCATCACGGTTTCTGAATCAACGACGGTAAAACCCGCCATTTGTGCGGCTTCCTTTTGTCGCTCGTCAATCCAGTGGGCAGGAAGTCCAAAGGCAGGATCGGTCGTCGGGGTGCCGATCAGCGGGGTGGTAATGCCCCCAGGGTTAATCGCCAGGAACATGCCAGGGAAGGCCTCACCCTCGCCAACCACCACGCCACGCAGCGTGATGCGGTATGCGCTGGGCTTGAGTTCAAGGTTGTCGCGGACATGCACGGCCGGGGGAAGGAAGCCGACTTCCTGTGCAAACTTGCGGCGCACCCCCTTGATGCGGGTCAGCAAATCGCCTTGCCGGTTCTTGTCCACCAACGCGATCAGGCGGTAACCCAGTTCCAGGCCCAGCAGGTCCACAGGTTGCAGATCATCCCAGCTGGCTTCGCCATCGGTGGTGGGTGCAGGGGGGGCTGCTTCCACAGGGGGCGGTTGGTTCTGCTTTTGTTGCAGCACCCAGGCGCCATAGCCCAGCAGCGTGCCCATGCTCAGGAAGACCACATGGGGCATTCCCGGGATCAGGCCCAGCAGCAACAAAATGGCTGCTGTCACGCCCAGCACCCGCGGGGACATGAACAGTTGCTGCACGATCTGCTGGCCCATGTCTTCTTCTTTGCCCACCCGCGAGATCACCATGGCCGCTGCCACCGAGATCAGCAGGCCCGGAATCTGCGCCACCAAGGCATCACCGATGGCCAGCAAGATGTAGCTGTCAGCGGCCTGACCTGCCGACAGGCCGTGTTGCACCATGCCAATCGTGAACCCACCGACGATGTTGATCAGCAGGATCAGGATGCCCGCCACCGCATCTCCGCGGACGAATTTGGAGGCACCGTCCATTGAGCCAAAGAAATTGGCTTCCTCCGCCACCTCCGCCCGGCGGCGCTTGGCTTCCTTTTCATCGATCAGGCCTGCGTTCAAGTCGGCGTCTACCGCCATCTGCTTGCCGGGCATGGCATCCAGCGTAAAGCGTGCCGACACTTCGGCAATCCGTTCAGCCCCCTTGGTCACCACCACGAAGTTGATGACCACCAGGATCGCAAACACGATCAGGCCCACTGCGAAATTACCGCCAATCAGAAAGTGTCCGAAGGCCTCGATCACGGCCCCTGCAGCCCCTGGTCCCTGGTGCCCTTCCAGCAGAACCACCCGGGTGGAAGCCACGTTCAAGGACAGCCGCAACAAGGTCGTCAGGAGCAGCACCGAGGGAAAGGCAGCGAAGTCCAGCGGGCGCACCATGTAAGCCGCTACCATCATCACCATCAGTGCGATGGCGATGTTCAGGGTGAAAAACGTATCAAGCAGCCATGCTGGAATGGGCAGGACCATCAGAGACAGGATGACCACCACCAGCAAGGGCGCGGACATGCCTTGCAGCACCGAGGCGTTGCTGCCCAGCCATTGGCGAACGATGCCCAGGAGACGGTTCATCACATCCCTCCTGTGGACCGATTTCTACGTTGAAGCGGGTCGAGTTCCGCTGGAACCGAGGGTTCTGCCAGGGCATCTGGCATCTTGCCCTCACCGCGAAGGGCTGCTTTCAACCGGTACACATAGGCCAGCACCTGTGCGACTGCGCTGTACAGGGGGGCGGGAATGGGTTGGTCCAATTCTGCATGGGCATACAAGGCCCGCGCGAGCATCGGGGCCTGCAGCACAGGCACTTCGTGTTGGTTGGCCAGATCGCGGATCTTGAACGCGATCAGGTCAGTGCCCCGGGCAATCACTTGGGGGGCGCTCATGGTCGTGTCATCGTATTTGAGGGCCACCGCATAGTGCGTTGGATTCATGACGACGAAATCAGCCTTGGGTACGGCACCCACGCTCGCTCCGTCGGCCATCTCGCGCTGGCGCTGGCGAATGCGGCCCTTGGTATGCGGGTTACCTTCGGCTTCTTTGTGTTCCTGTTTCACCTCCTCATGCGACATCTTGAGCCGCGACTTGAAGAAGAAGGCTTGCACTGGCACATCGATGGCTGCTGCAATGAACACGACGAGCAACAACAGGCCCACACCCTTGGCCATCCATTCGCCCACATGGCGCAAGGCCATCGGGGACGGCTGGTGCATCAGCATGGCCATCTCCTGCAGGCTGCTGCCCAGGTATTTCCAGGCAACCCATGACAGGATGGCTGTCAGCAGCACCATCTTGGCCACATTCACCAATTGTTGTTTGGTGAACAGGTTGCCAAAGCCTGCCAGAGGGTTCAGCCGGTTGAACTGCGGGGTAATGGGCTTGAAGCTGTAAATCCAGCCGCCAGCCCCGATGGCACTCAGGATTGCTGCTGAGCTGGTGATCAGTGCAAAGATGCCGCTGGCCAGCAGTCCCGCCAGGACCATCGATTGCAGCCGTTCCAGCATCTGGGCAGGGGCCATGACATCGCCGGAGCTAAAGGACAGCTGTTGTCCCAGGGTCTGTTGCAAGTGGCTGAGCAACAAGGGGGCCAAGGCCCAAACGCTGGCTGCACCAACTCCCAGGATTGCCAGGTGCGAAAGGTCTCTGGACCGTGCGCCTTGCCCATCTTCACGCGCTTTCTGAAGCTTGCGCTCCGACGCAGGGAGACTTTTTTCTTGGCTCGATTCCATGGCACCACGACTTTCGAAGTGGTCCCATTGTCGTCAGCCACCCTTCTGGCTAAAGCCTGAAAAGCTTGGTTGGCAGCAGGCTTTTCGAAGGCTTGGGCCTGTCAGAACCCCAAGCTTGCAAGCAGGTCATCGACCTGGGACTGGCTGGTGACAACATCTGGCGTGTTTTCCGGATCCACGACCGGACCTGCCAGATGTGGCCGAGAGGCAGGTTCCGCCGCAATGGCCTGTGCCTGAGAGGATGCGGGGGCTGTCTGGATCAACAGTTGCAACAGTTGGTCTTCGATGGTGGCTGCCAGGTTGACCACCCTTGCGATCACCTGGCCTGTCAAATCGTGAAAATCCTGGGCCATCATGATTTCTGTCAGATGCACATCGGCCTCCTGGGTGATGTGTGCCACATCCTCCAGGTAATTCATGATTTCGCCCTTCGCGACGGCTGCGACAGGGTCCCTCACCAGCGAGGCCTTGACCCGTTGGGTTTCCGCAGCCAGAAAGTCATGTTGCGCCTTGGCCTGTTCCACGCGGCTCAGGACTTTTTCGGCTGCATCACCAGTCAGTCGGGCAATGTAGGACAGGCGGCTCTGGGCGTCCGGCAACTCCCCCATGGAGTTGCGCAGCATTTCTGCAAACCCCAGTTCGTTGAGCGAGTCGTGCAGCTGGCGGGTCAGCTGCCCCAGCTTGTGGTGGACATCGGCTTCGCTGGCAGGGGTGTCCGGTGTTTGCATGGCGTCACAGCCCCAGTTTTTTCAAGATCAGCGTGACTTTTTCTTCCAGGGTTGCCTTGGTGAAAGGTTTCACGATGTAGCCCGATGCGCCACCTTGCGCAGCCGCCACGATGTCCTCCTTGCGGGCTTCAGCGGTCACCATCAAGACCGGAAGGTGCTTGAGCTTTTCATCCTTCTTGATTTCGGTCAGCAGCTGAAAACCGTTCATGTTGGGCATGTTGATGTCTGTGACGACAAAGTCAAACTTGCCATTGCGCAGCTTGTTCAGCGCGGCCAGGCCGTCCTCCGCCTCGTCTGCATCGGTGTACCCGCTCTCTTTCAGCAGGTTGCGCACGATGCGCCGCATGGTGGAAAAGTCATCAACGATCAAAAAACGCAGGGGACTGGTCACTTGGGACCCTTTCAGTCGGAAAAACCAGAAAAACCTTGTCAACGCAATGGCAAGGTGGGTTTGTCAATACCAGGCACGCATCCCATCAGTTGGCTGGTGTGTCTGCCGGCACTTCGGCAGGTGGGATGCGTGGACTTGTCTTGGCCATCAGCCGTTCTTCGGCTTCACCCGTCAATATCGTGATGGTAATACGCCGATTGGCCGGCGCGCGGGGATTCTCGGGTTCCAGCAGATCGCTGGAGGCCAGACCGACCACCCGACCCAGCTTGGCATCTGGCATGCCCGCCGCCACCAGTTCCCGGCGGCTGGCATTGGCGCGGTCTGCAGAAAGCTCCCAGTTGCTGTAACCCCGCTCGCTGTTGCCATAGGGAACAGCATCGGTGTGGCCCGCCAAACTGATGCGGTTTTCGACACCGCCCAACGCACTCCCAATTTCCCGAAGGATGTCGCGCATGTAGGGTTTCACCAAGGCACTGCCGCTGTCAAACATGGGCCGATTCTGGTCATCAACAATCTGAATTTGCAAGCCGTCCGGGGTCACATCCATCCGGATTTGTGAGCGGTACTCGTTCAGCCTAGGGCTGTCCGTGATCATGGTTTCGATCTTCCCCTGCAGGGCCTTGATGCGCTCGGCATCCTGCTGGGCGCGTTTTTCGCGAGAGGCCTCGCTGGAGCGCTTGCTTTTCTCTGCGTCCGAGCGTTTCACTTGGCCATGCACCTTGGACAGGTCGTTGCCCCCACCCGGAATGATGCTGGTCGCGGTCCCCGAGCCCTCACCGCCCGACATCGCCACTTTCAGCGGGGAGTTGAAATAGTCCGAGATTCCTTGCAGTTCTCCCTTCGCTGTCGAGCCCAGCAGCCACATCAGCAGGAAAAACGCCATCATCGCCGTCACGAAGTCGGCATAAGCAATTTTCCAGGCGCCTCCATGGGCGGCATGCCCCCCCTTCTTGATGCGCTTGATGATGATGGGTTGAAGTTTCTTTTCGGACACGGCGACAGCCTGTGGCGGGAATTCATCCAGGGAGGACTTACTTCTTGCCCTTCACATGGTTTTCAAGCTCCGAGAAGCTTGGACGGTCCGTCGAAAACAAGACCTTGCGCCCGAATTCAATGGCCGTGGAAGGGTTGTAGCCCTGCATGCTGGCCAACAGGGTGGACTTGATGCACAAAAACTCTTTTGCTGCGTCTTCGGTCTTTTGTTCCAGCAAGCCACCCAGAGGCTCCACAAAGCCATAGGCCAGCAAAATCCCCAGGAAGGTTCCCACCAGCGCCGAGGCGATCATGCCCCCTAGCACCGAGGGTGGTTGCCCCACCGAGCCCATGGTGTTCACCACCCCCAGCACCGCCGCGACGATCCCGAAGGCGGGGAGGGCGCCCGCCAGCCGGGCGATGGCTGCCACCGGGGCATGGGCCTCCTGGTGGTGGGTGTCGATTTCGCTGTCCATCAGCGCTTCGATTTCGTGGGCATTGAGGTTGCCAGAAACCATCATTCGCAGGTAGTCGGTGGTGAACTCGATCACATGGTGGTCCGAGCCGACGGTGGGGTATTTCTTGAAGATTTCAGACTTTTCAGGCTCTTCCACATCCGATTCGATGGCCATCAGCCCGTCCTTGCGGGCTTTTTGCAGGATGTCGTAGAGCATGGCCAGCAGTTCCATGTAGCGGGCCTTGGTGTACTTGGAGCCCTTGAAGGCCGCCGGAATGGCACCCAACGTGGCCTTGAGCACCTTGGGCTGGTTGTTCACCACAAAAGCGCCAATGGCACTGCCCCCAATGGTGATCATCTCGAACGGCAAGGCCTTCAGGATCACGCTGATGTTGCCCCCGTGGACGATGTACACCCCAAAGATGCAGACCATGCTGACGGCGTAGCCAATGATGACGAACATGATGGAAGTCTTGGAAGCGGTGGGTAATCTGAAACCAAAGGGGCACCGGAGGTGGGCGATGCCTGCCTAGGCTGCACATTATCGGGATTCTCCAGCCACCCTTGACGATCGGGTGTCGGATGTACTCCGCACTGCAACACAATCAAAGGCCAAAAACGGCACCGGAGGCCGTGGGGCCTCCGGTATCAGCTATTAAATTTATAGCAAATCAATTGTTCAGCAAGGCCAGTACCCCCTGAGGGATCTGGTTGGCCTGGGCCACCATGGCCGTACCTGCCTGTTGCAGGATCTGAACTCGGGACAGGTTGGCGGTTTCCTGGGCAAAGTCCGCGTCCAGAATCCGGCTGCGCGACGCGGACAGATTTTCTGAAGTGATGTTCAGTGCGGCAATGCTGGTCTCAAAGCGCGATTGCAGAGCACCCAGCTTAGCGCGTTCACCGTTGATGTAGGCGAGCGCTGAGTCCACGACTTTCAGGGATTCAGTGGCACTCTGGAAACTGGTGACGTCCAGGTTTTCGACTTTTTGCAGCTGTGAGCTGGGGGTGTCGTCGTCCGGAGCAATCACATTTCCGTCCTTGTCTTTCACTGAAAAGACCCCTGGGGTTGCTTGGTACCCAGACGTGTCCTGAACACTGAACGATTTTTGCGAGTCCAGGACAACGTAACCACCAACGACGACCTGCGTGGCCGGTGTCAGCGATTGCGGGGTGTCCAGACTGCCGTTCTGGTTGCGCTTGGACACGGGAAAGGAATTTGCTGTGCCATTGACCTCCAGGGACAGATTGATGTCGTCACCCACGGAGTTGGTCAACACGATCTGTCGTCCATCAGGCGTCAGGGAGGCCGTGACCCCAGTCTTCGGGGCTTGCTGGTTCAGCGCGGAGATGGCTTCGGACAGGCCATTCACGCTGGGTTCGGTGACTGTGAACGAAATCGACTTGGGTCCGGCCGTGCCGGAGCTCAGTTGAATCGTGTAGCTCAGGGGGTTGGCTGGCGTAGGCAGGGGGCTTGCATTGACAAAGTCCAGCTGCATTTCTGTTCTCGCTGTCGCTTCCACTCCTGTTTGGTCTCGCACCAGGTTGATGGCGGCGACAGCCTTGGCAGCCGACATGTCTTGGTCAATCGGCACGGTCGCCGTACCCACAAAGCCCTTGACTTTCAGGTTTCCCTGGGCGATGCCATTGGGAGCGTTCACCATCGGATCGGCGGCGCCAATGGGCGCTGCCGTGGGGAGCCCCGAGGCTTGCACCTGGTTGTTGCCATAAACGCTGGTTCGCAAATTCACCGTGGCCGCCACGATGGTCTGGTTGGCATTCGCACCGACCTGAAACTGTTGTGTCCCAAACGAGCCGTCCAGCAATTTGGCACCGTTGAACTCCGTGGAGGACGCCACACGGTCCAGTTCGGCCACCAGTTGACCCACCTCCTGCTGCAGCGCCAGACGGTCTCCGGCACTGTTGGTGGCGTTGGCCGATTGCACGGCCAGTTCGCGCACCCGTTGCAGGATGTTGCCCATCGAGGCCATGGCGCCTTCGGTGACCTGGGCCAGCGAGATGCCGTCGTTGGCGTTGCGTGCTGCCTGGTTCAGGCCACGGATCTGGCTGGTAAAGCGCTCCGAAATGGCCAGACCTGCCGCATCGTCTTTGGCGCTGTTGATGCGCAGGCCCGAAGACAGGCGCTGGATCGATGTGGACAGCGATGCCTGGGTGGTGCTGAGGTTGCGCTGGGCCGTCAGAGAACTGACGTTGGTGTTGATCGTGGCAGCCATGGGGTATCTCCTTCAATGCGGTGTGAACACAGGTCTGCACGGAGGAGGTTTTCGAGCCTTACTGCAGACAAGTCTGGAACGATGGAGCGATTGTGGGCACCCGCCTTCAATGCGTTTTGGCGATAAGGCTGGAAAAAACCCGACAACTTTCCGGTTTGCCCCTCAAGTTTTCGCAAGGACACCCGAAAACCCACACATCAGGGTCCGACACCCTGCCGTTCTACAGAAAGCGCTGCTCGCTCTGTGAACCGTTCCGCCAGGTTGGCTGGCAAGCAGTGGCCTTGAGGCCGCGTTCAGGTTCGTTTTTTCAGGAGTTTTGCCATGGCTGCAATCATCAATACCAACGTTGCTTCGTTGACCGCACAACGCAACCTGACGACTTCGCAGTCGTCGCTGAATACTGCCATCAACCGTTTGTCCTCGGGTCTGCGCATCAACAGCGCCAAAGACGATGCGGCAGGTTTGGCCATTTCGGAGCGCTTTACCAGCCAGATCCGCGGCCTGAACCAGGCGGTGCGCAACGCCAATGACGGTATTTCGTTGGCCCAGACGGCAGAAGGTGCTCTGAAGTCCTCTGGCGACATCCTGCAGCGGATTCGTGAACTGGCCGTGCAATCGGCCAACGCCACCAACTCAGCCTCGGACCGCCAAGCGCTGAACGCTGAAGTGAACCAACTTACGTCTGAACTGGACCGCATTGCCAAGACCACCGAATTCAACGGTCGCAAACTGCTGGACGGTTCGTTCACTGCCGCGGACTTCCAGGTGGGCGCGAATGCCTTCCAGACCATCACCGCGACCTCGTCGAACTTCAGCACTTCTTCTTATGGCAATTACCGCATTGGTGGGAAAGCAGCCACTTCTACAGGTGGTGCGGGCGATCTCACTTTGGGTAGTGCGGAGGCTACCGTCCTGGCTCAGGGTGCGGTGGGGGCTTCCGCCATCACTGCTGGTGGTACGTTGAAAGTCAACGGGGCATTTGGCAATAAAGATGTGGTTTACGCAGCGGGTGCTTCTGCCAAAGATGTGGCCGCGCTGGTCAATGCGCAGTCCGAGCAGACAGGTGTTTCTGCGACTGCTCGCACCCAAGTGGGGCTCACTGGACTGGCTGCAGGTCTCTCTTACACATTCCAGGTCGCTTCAGACAATGCGGATCCACAGACCATCGCTTTTTCTGTCAGTGCGCTGACTGCCGACGGCTTAAGCGGTGCTGTGAAGGCTTTCAACGACGTCTCCTCTAAAACCGGGGTGACCGCGAAGCTCAACGAAACCGGTAATGGCTTGATTCTCACAAACACCTCTGGCAATGACATCAAACTGGCGAACGATTCGGTTGCGGGCCAGGATGTGACTGTCACAGATGCATACGGCGGTGCATTGGGTGGGACCGGTGCAGTGGCCGCCCAAGATGGCGCTATTGCAGCTGGGACTGCGACTTTTGCTGCAACACAGCTACAAGTGACCGGACAGCTGATTTTTGACTCTTCCAAGTCGTTCAGCGTGACCGATTCTGCAGGGGGGGCTAGTGGCGGCTTTTTGAAGGCTGCAACGACCAGTGGCGCTCAGCTGCAGACTGCCGCGAACATGGATGTTGGTTCGGTGGATGGTGCCAACCGCACCCTGGCCATCGTGGACTCTGCCTTGGCCTCGATCAACAACCAGCGCGCCAACTACGGCGCCTTGCAGTCTCGCTTCGAGACCACGGTGAACAACCTGCAGATTTCTTCGGAAAACCTGACGGCCTCTCGCAGCCGGATTCAGGACGCGGACTTCGCCTCGGAGACGGCCAACCTGTCCCGCGCCCAGATCCTGCAGCAGGCAGGCACGGCCATGATTGCCCAGGCCAACCAGCTGCCCCAGGGCGTGCTGTCCTTGC
>CAYZPX010000006.1:0-28383 GCA_964480105.1 uncultured Burkholderiaceae bacterium
TAGCCGCCTGCGTGCAGGGCATGCGCTTCAAGCAAAGATGTGGGTAATGGGATGCTACGAACTGGCCCACGTCAGCCTGATCCAGCAGCTGCTGCCCGACCTGCAGCGCGTGGCACGGCTGCGGGTGCGCCTGGCGCTGCTGAACCAGGACAACGCCCCGCCTCAGCGCGCCTGGACCGCCATGCAGGCCCTGCCCTATGCCGTGATGCTGGTGAACGCCGAGCGCCGGCTGCAGTTCGCCAACCCAGCGGCCGAAGCGCTTTTGCCCAAGCTGGAAGAGACCGGCCAGCTGCGCTCCTGCCAAGGCCGGCTGGAATGCGACAACCCCATCGCCCAGGAATGCCTGGAGCGCCTCGTCGGTAACGCCTGCAACGACAGCGTGGTCCTTCCGCTGCAAGCCCGGGTGGGGAGCTTTTGGCTGCGCAGCGACCACCCCGAGACCGCGCAGCGCACGGTGGTGAACGTGCTGCCCATACCCCGCGAGGACAGCGGCAACGGCATCACCCCCCGCCCCCGGCTCGCGATGCTGCTGATCGCCTACAACCAAGGCCAGGACAGCGAAGCCCGCATGGACGCCAAAACCCTGGGCGCCACCCTGGGGCTGACCCCCACCGAGACACGCCTGGCGCTGCTGCTGGCCCAGGGCCACACCCTCAAGGACTTTGCGGTGCAGGAAGAAATCAGCTGGCACACCGCCCGCACGCACATCAAAAACCTGATGCGCAAAATCCGCGTCAACCGCCAAACCGAACTGGCCCAACTGTTGCGAAACATGCTGGCAGCGTGAAAAACCTTGCCCTGCACAAAGGCATTGCGCAAGAAAAGCAACAGATTTGTCATTAACAAATGCTGTTTTGACAGGGTTATCCCCCACCGAAATACCGCATTTGCGGTATTGCCGCTCCCCCACAGCGGCCCCTAGCATCAAGACCGTTTTTTTCACAACCCGTCTGGCCCATACCAGGCGGTTTTTTTCGGTCTGTTCCGATTTCTTGACCAGGAGATTGCCACCATGGCCTCTGCATCTGCACTCACCACTGTCCAAAAGCTCTACATCGCCTACTACGGGCGCGCCGCCGATGCTGCCGGCCAGGTCTTCTGGGCCGACAAGCTCGACGCGGCCAATGGCTCCCTGGTGGGCATCATTGACGCCTTTGCCAATTCCGCCGAAGCCCAAGCCCTGTACGGCACCGGAACCACCAACGCCCAGCGCATCACCACCCTGTACCAGAACATCCTGGGCCGCAATCCCGACACCCCCGGCCTGAACTTTTACGTGGACCAGGTCAACCGCGGCAAGCTCACCCTGGGCAACGCCGCCCTGGCCATCCTGGATGGCGTGCGCGGTACCGATGTGCCCCTGGCTGAGAACCGCATGGCCGTGGCCGATGCCTTCACCTCGCAAGTGAGCACCGCCGCACAAAGCTACGAAGGCGATGTGGCCGCCGCCATGGCCCGCACCTTCCTCAAGACCGTGACCGGCGACGCCGCCACCGTCACCACCGCCAACGGCCAGCTGGCCGCCTGGCTCAACACCATCGGCGTGGCCTCCAAAGAGCCCGCCAAGTTCGCCGGCTTTGTCACCAACGGCCTGTTCACCAACACCGCCATCGTCAGCAGCACGCTGAGCGTGGCCAACCTGGACGAAGTCCTCAAGGCCCTGACGCCCACCACCGCCCCCACCACCGGCAAGGTGGTGGACGGCTACGTCAAGGGCGCCACCGTGTTTGCCGATGCCGACGGCGACGGCATCCAGGACCCCGGCGAAGTCAGCGTGGTCACCGACGACAAGGGCAACTTCACGATGCCTGCCGGCGCGGTGGGCAATCTGGTGTCTGTGGGCGGTACCGACATCTCCACCAACCTGCCCTTCAAGGGCGTGCTGACGGCCCCGGCCGGCGCCACCCTGGTCACCCCCCTGACCACCCTGATCAACAACCTGGTGCTGACCGGCCAGGACGTGGGCGATGCCCAGGCCAAAGTGGCCCAGGCCCTGGGCCTGCCTGCCAATGTGGACCTGAACACTTTTGACCCGTTGAACGTGGCCACCAGCAGCACCGCCACGGCTGAAGAAAAGCAAACCGCCCTTGTCCTGCAAAAGGCCGCCGCCACCGTGGCCAACATCCTGGTGCAGACCGCCAGCGCCGTGGCCGGTGCCGCCCCCACCGTCAACCAGAACCAGGTGGCCGCCCAGGCCGCACAAACCCTGGCGAACCTGATCAATGGCACCGCCGAAGGCCAGACCCTGGACCTGACCAGCACCGCCACCCTCAACAGCGTGCTGAACACCGCCGGCCAAAACCTGAGCACCACCGAGCAAGCCAAGCTGAGCCAGGTGCAAACCCAGGTCGTGCAGGTGATGTCTGAGACCAACAAGGCCGTCGTCAACGTCAACACCACCGGTGCCGACCCCATCGCCGCCCTGGCCCAGATGGCCCAGGCCCAGGTGGTGGCGCAGGGCGCTGGCGCTACTGCGCTGCAAAACGCCGTGCAGACGGGCGATGCCACGCAGGCCACGGGTACCTTCACTGGCGAGAGCCTGAACAAGGAAGTCATCAACGCCACGCCGGGAACCATCGGGGAGAGCACGCCTGCGCCAGCGCCCGCACCGGCGCCAGCACCAGCACCAGCACCAGCACCGGCACCGGCACCAGCACCAGCACCAGCACCAGCACCAGCACCGGCACCGGCACCGGCACCGGCACCGGCACCGGCACCGGCACCAGCACCAGCACCCAACCAAGCCCCCATGGCCGTGGTCGACACCCTGGTCGCCACCGAAGACACGGCCGTGACCTACGCCGCAGCCGATCTGCTGGACAACGACACCGATGCCAACAGCGGCGACACGCTCTCCATCAAGAGCGTCACCGCTGGCACCGGCGGCACCGTCGCCCTGAACGCGGACGGCAGCGTGACCTTCACGCCAGCGGCCAACTTCAACGGTGCAGCCTCGTTCAGCTACGTGGTCACTGACGGCAAGGGCGGCGATAGCCAGTCCACCACCGTCACGGTTAACGTGACGCCCGTGAACGACGCGCCTGTGGCAGTGGCCGACACGGCCAATGCCATCGCTGGTCAGCTGGTCAGCATCGACGTGCTGGTCAACGACACTGACGTGGACAACGCTGACAACGGCAACGCCGGTCTGACGATCAAGGCGAATAGCCTGATGGTGGATGCTGCACAAGGCACGGCCGTCATCAACAACGGCAAGATCGACTTCACTCCGGCAGCGGGCTTTAGCGGCAGCGCCACGATCACCTACGTGGTGAGCGACGGCGCCACGCCCACCGCTGGGGAGGCCACAGGCACCGCCACCGTCACCGTGGCCGCTCCGGTGGTCACCTTCACTGCCACGGAAAGCAACGGCCTGATCACCTTCGGCGGCACCGCCACGGGTGCGATCAGCCTCGTGGTCAACGCGGACGGCAGCGCCACCTTCACCCGCGAGGGAGTTACCGCCTCGATGGCGATTGCCAGCATTGCTGCCAAGGTGATCGATGCGCCGAACGGTATTTCCACCTTCAATCTCACCGGCACCGCTGGCAATGACACCCTGCGCTTCCAGGTGGACGACCTGAACACCGAGTTGAACCTCACCGGTGATCTCAACACAGGCGCAGATCGCATCGTGTTGGTGTTGCCAAACGATCCAGACAACAACCAGTTGCTGTCCTTCAACAGCACTGCAATGCTCAATGGCGCAGACGATGAATTGATCATTGCCTTCAGTGATGTGGCCGATGTATTTGCATTTAAGACTGGTAGTTCCATCAACGGTTACGAAATCTACCAACAGCGAGGCGGAGCCGAATTGGATATTTCATACGCCGACTTCAGCCCAGTTCCTCAGCCTGAATTGATCGCCACGAACGACGGCGGCGCAGGGATTTGATCCTGCCTACCTGACTAAATTCACCACGGAGATAGACCATGACTAAAGCCATTACCACCATCAGCAATTCGCAGTTTTCTGCCACGGGACAATTCGTTAGCCTTGCTGAAACCAATGTTGTCCGCATCAACTTCGGTGAGACTGTCTTGCCTACTGATGCAACGACTTTTTTTGCTGGAAAAATTCTGATCGGTATGGATCTTGAGGTTCGCGTAGGCCCTCAAGGCTCTACCATTACTTACACTGCGGCATCGACCAATAAACCCGCCGACGTGGCCGCCCTGTTCGCTGCATTCGACGCTGTGAAACTGCCAGGCATTCCCACGCTCAAGGCCAACATCGAGACGCTGCGCAGCGACATCACGGGCGGCGCCATCAGTGCTACCAGCTACGACACGCTGGTCGAAATCAGCAACGCGCTAGAAAAGCTCAACGGCGCAGACATCGTCACCGGCTCGGTGGCCAACAGCATCAAGACTGCGATTGGCGTGCCCAGCACAGGCACTACGGCTGCCACGGGCCTGTTTCTGCAATTGGAGGGCCTGATCAATACTGCCGTCGGTGCAGTGCAAACCCAGGTCACCAACCTGGGGACCACTGTTGGCAATCTGAGCACCGCCAGCAGCACGCAAGCTGGTCAGATCGCCGCCATCATCGACAACAGCACGGCCAATACCCCCGCCACAGACGCCTCCTTGGCTGGTTTGGCCAACAGCGTCACTGCCATCAAGACCGCACTGGGCACTGCATTCAGCGCTTCCAGCACTGTCGGCGCTCGACTGACCGACCTTGAGAACCAACTGCTTGATATCGGTAAAACCGCCACTGACAACGTCAAGGCCCAGCTCGATGCGATCACCGGCGGCAGCGCCTTGACCAGCGCCAGCTACAAAACCATCGCTGACCTCAGCAGTGCACTCAAGTCGCTTGAGACTGTCGTGGGTGTGGCCAACACCGCCACAAGTGGCCCATCTAACGCCACCGGCCTGTACGCCCTGATCGATACCAACAACGCCGCACAGACCGCCGCTGTCACAGCGCTGGACAGCAAGATCGGCAGTCCCTCCTCTGGCTCCGGCACCAGCGCAGTTGCTGCAACCGGCTACTTCGCCGCCATCGAGACCCTGATCAATACCGCCGTCGGTGCAGTGCAAATCCAGGTCACCAACCTGGGGACCACTGTTGGCAATCTGAGCACCGCCAGCAGCACGCAAGCTGGTCAGATCGCCGCCATCATCGACAACAGCACGGCCAATACCCCCGCCACAGACGCCTCCTTGGCTGGTTTGGCCAACAGCGTCACTGCCATCAAGACCGCACTGGGCACTGCATTCAGCGCTTCCAGCACTGTCGGCGCTCGACTGACCGACCTTGAGAACCAACTGCTTGATATCGGTAAAACCGCCACTGACAACGTCAAGGCCCAGCTCGATGCGATCACCGGCGGCAGCGCCTTGACCAGCGCCAGCTACAAAACCATCGCTGACCTCAGCAGTGCACTCAAGTCGCTTGAGACTGTCGTGGGTGTGGCCAACACCGCCACAAGTGGCCCATCTAACGCCACCGGCCTGTACGCCCTGATCGATACCAACAACGCCGCACAGACCGCCGCTGTCACAGCGCTGGACAGCAAGATCGGCAATCCCTCCTCTGGCTCCGGCGCCAGCGCAGTTAATGCCACCGGCTACTTCGCCACCATCGAGACCCTGATCTCCAACGCCGTCTCGACGTTGGAAGCAGAGATCAAAGGCGCTGGCTTCAGCCCAACCACTGGCCTGGCCACACTCAAAGCCATTGCAGATGCCATCGGCTATACCAGTGGGATGACACCCCCCGATGCCAACTCGATCATGGGCCGTCTGGCTGCCATCGAAGCCAAACTCGCCGCGCTTGACACCATCGCCCCCACGGTGCAGTCGATCACCTTGTCGGCTACGGGCCAACAGAACGACAAATTGAACGCTGGCGATGTGATCACCGCCACGGTCAAGTTCAGCGAAGCTGTGGGGGTGGAAGGCACGCCTACTGTTGCCCTCGGCGGTATTACCGGCAACAAATTCGCCACCTACGCCAGCGGCGCTGGCAGCGACACCCTGGTGTTCACCTACACCGTGGCCAGCGGTGACTCTGGGGCCAGCATCACGGCAGCGGACAACGCCTTGGCCCTGGGCATGGGTGGCCGCATTATCGACCTGTCGAACAACGCTCCTGCCAGCTTGGTGGCACTAACCTCTCCGGCACCTTTGTCGTTGGCAATCGACACCGGTGCCCCCGAAGCCACACTCACTGCCAACACCATCACCAGCGCAGGCAGCGCCACAGTTTCCAGCACCGAAGCCGGCACCGCCTACCTGGTGAACGAGAAGGTGCTCGTGACCTCGCTGGCCAGCATCACCTCGGCCACGGACGACCTGTGGAACTCCGTACCCGTCACTACTGTTAACAGCCCCACCAGCCTCGCCGCTACCGGCCTGATCAACGGCACTTACAAGCTGTACACCGTCGATGCCGCCGGCAACCTGAGCGCTGCTTCCGGCAGCTCCGTCACCATCGACACCCCCGTGAACGCTGGCGACATCCGTTTTGTCAACCTGACCGACACCGGCACCAGCGAGCCTGGCAACCCTGTTACCCGCGACAACAATTTCAGCCTGCAGCGCGTGGGGGGGAATGCGATGGGCGACGTGGTGGATTTTGAGGTGTCGACGAATAGTGGTTTGACTTGGTCTTCGACAGGGGCTACGCAAACTGGTTTGCAGGACGGCACCTACCTCTTCCGCGCCAAGGTCACGGCTGGCGGCAACACCAGCTACACCGCGCCCATCTCGGTGACGATCGACACCACGCCAGATGCTTCTGGCACGGTCATGGTCACAGCCATTTCTGAGGACACGGGCAGCAGCGCTACCGATGGCATCACCAGCGACACCACCCCCACGCTGACCATCACCGCAGCGCCCAATTCCACAGTGGAAGTGCTGCGTGGCGGAACCAAGGTTGGTGAAGCGATGGAAACTGCCACGTCCGGCACCTACACCTTTACCGATACAACACTGTCTGCTGGCACTTATGCCTACACCGCCCGGACGATTGATGCGGCCGGTAACATGGGGGTTGCGTCTGCTGCAAAGTCTGTGACGATTGATACCACGGTGCCAACGGCCACCGTTGCGCTGGCTTCGTCTGCCCTGAAGGCAGGCGAAACCACGGAAGTGACCATCACTTTCAGCGAAGCCGTCACTGGCTTCACGAACGATGACCTGACCATCGCCAATGGCAGCTTGACAGCCGTGAGCAGCGTAGACAGCGGCGTGACCTGGACTGCCACGTTCACGCCCACCGCCGATCTGGAAGACGCCACCAACGTCATCACCCTCGCCAACACCGGCGTGGTGGACGTGGCTGGCAATGCGGGCACGGGCACGACCGACTCGAACAACTACACCATCGACACCAAGCGCCCCACGGTGACGATCAGCGACAACAAGACTGGCGTGGCCACCGATGCAGGCAACACCGTGCTGTACACCTTCCAGTTCAGCGAGAGTGTCACAGGCTTCGACGGTACAGACGTCCTCGTGACGGGCGGCACCGCAGGCACCCTCACAGTCACAGACGCAGACACCTACACGCTGGAAGTGACGGCCACCGACAACAGCACCGCCAACCTGAGCGTCACCGTCAAGAACACCAACCTGGTCGACGCCGCAGGCAACTTGATGCTGGCCGATGCGGTGGATGCCAACCAAGCCGTGGACACCAAGAACCCAGCGATCACCACGATTGCCCTGACGGCTGACAGCGAAGCCACCTACAGCGTGCTCAACGAAGGCGACACCGTCACTGCGACTGTGACGTTTGACGATGCCGTGACGGTGACTGGGACACCGCAGCTGGCGTTGAACATTGGCAGCACCCCCGTACAGGCCAACTATGCAGGCGGCACGGGCACCAACGCCCTGACCTTCACCTACACCATCTTGGCGAACCAGACCGACACCGATGGCATCTCGATTGATGCCAATGCCTTGACGCTCAACAGCGGCACCATCAAGGACGCCAATGGCAATGATGCGGTGCTGACCAGCGCTTTGGTGGCGGCCAATGGGGACTACAAGGTCGACACCGCGGCGCCAACGGCCACCGTTGCGCTGGCTTCGTCTGCCCTGAAGGCAGGCGAAACCACGGAAGTGACCATCACTTTCAGCGAAGCCGTCACTGGCTTCACGAACGATGACCTGACCATCGCCAATGGCAGCTTGACAGCCGTGAGCAGCGTAGACAGCGGCGTGACCTGGACTGCCACGTTCACGCCCACCGCCGATCTGGAAGACGCCACCAACGTCATCACCCTCGCCAACACCGGCGTGGTGGACGTGGCTGGCAATGCGGGCACGGGCACGACCGACTCGAACAACTACACCATCGACACCAAGCGCCCCACGGTGACGATCAGCGACAACAAGACTGGCGTGGCCACCGATGCAGGCAACACCGTGCTGTACACCTTCCAGTTCAGCGAGAGTGTCACAGGCTTCGACGGTACAGACGTCCTCGTGACGGGCGGCACCGCAGGCACCCTCACAGTCACAGACGCAGACACCTACACGCTGGAAGTGACGGCCACCGACAACAGCACCGCCAACCTGAGCGTCACCGTCAAGAACACCAACCTGGTCGACGCCGCAGGCAACTTGATGCTGGCCGATGCGGTGGATGCCAACCAAGCCGTGGACACCAAGAACCCAGCGATCACCACGATTGCCCTGACGGCTGACAGCGAAGCCACCTACAGCGTGCTCAACGAAGGCGACACCGTCACTGCGACTGTGACGTTTGACGATGCCGTGACGGTGACTGGGACACCGCAGCTGGCGTTGAACATTGGCAGCACCCCCGTACAGGCCAACTATGCAGGCGGCACGGGCACCAACGCCCTGACCTTCACCTACACCATCTTGGCGAACCAGACCGACACCGATGGCATCTCGATTGATGCCAATGCCTTGACGCTCAACAGCGGCACCATCAAGGACGCCAATGGCAATGATGCGGTGCTGACCAGCGCTTTGGTGGCGGCCAATGGGGACTACAAGGTCGACACCACTGCGCCCAATGCACCCTCCATCACCGGTTTCAGCGACGACAGCGGTGTTCAAAACGATGGCCGCACCAACGACAAGTCGCCGACCCTCACGATCACGGCCGAGGCTGGCAGCACTGTCGAGGTGTTCCATAGCAACGTTTCCGTGGGTACTGCCACTGAGTCGACGCAAAACGCTGGCACGTTCACGTTCACCTCTGCTGACTTGGCAGACGCTGACTACAGCTTCACCGCAAAGGCCACGGATCTGGCAGGCAACGTGAGCGGCGCCTCCAGCGCCTTGTCCATCACCGTGGATACCGTCGCTCCCATTGCCACTGTCACCACCGTCACATCCACCGGCTTCACGGTTGACTCTGACGAGGATGGCAAGGTCAACAACCGCGCTGCAAGCAGCATCACCGCGACACCCGATGTCACTGTCGCAGTTACCGAAGGCACCCTTGCGACGGTGACCCTGGCGGCGACCGACGCTGCTGGCAATTCGCGAGATGTCACTTTCGGTGCTTCTGGCCTGCTCATCACTTTGTCCGAAGGCAGCTCTGGCAATGACAGCCAGACCACAGCGGCTGGCAAGGTGGGCTTGCTGTACGGTTTTGCTGGCAATGATGAATTGGCCGGTGGTGCGCTCAACGACTACCTGTATGGTGGGACTGGCAGCGACGTCATCCTCGGCGGCGCTGGCGATGACACCATCGACTTCGGTACGGACACTGACGCCGATGTGGCCGAGGGCTCGCTGGGCAGCGACACGATCACCATTGGTGACAACGCAGGCGCTGCCCTCGATGAAGTGCATTTCAGCTCCCTGGATGGCACGGATACCGTGAATGGACTGGTGCTCAACGGTGGGTCTGCAGCCACCAACGACTTCATTGCTTTCCTGGATAACAACAACATTGTTACCCCGGGCGCGGTGAATTTTGCAGCCTCCGACCTCCTCTCGGGTCCTTTTGGCACGCGGTTTACAGCTGCCGATGAGGCAGCCGGTGCAAGTTATGCAGAGTTTTCGACCGTGACGAATCTTGCTGCGACACACAGCACTACCAGTTCGTTGCTCAACCAATCGAACAAGGTGCTGGTGGTGAACACCACCAATGAGGCAACAATCATTGCGAACAGCTTTACTGCTCTTGGTTTGGTGAATGCTTACATTGTTGTGGGCAACGGTTCTAATACCGAGATTTACTTTGATGCGGATTGGAACACCACCGCTGATCGCACTAAAGTGGCCACGCTGGTCGGTGTCAGCATTGCCGACATCGACGTGACGGACTTCGGTGTGTATTCAACCATCTGATACGCCTCCCTTGTTTCGCGGGGCTGCCTGATTTCGTTGAGGTAGCCCCCAAGTGAAACCACCAAAATCCCGACATGTTTTGTGTGTCGGGATTTTTATTTTTCTGTCAAATCTGCGGTGTATTGTTTTAACAGAAGCCGGGTTCTGATTTTCATAAGGGTCTGGCTGAGAGGGTCCACCAGTTAACCCACTTTTTTGTAACGGTGCTGAGAAATCTGAAGTGGGGTCGGTTCATTCGTGGGGCTGATTTTTTGCAGAATACGGGTAAATACCGATAGGTTCTGTGAGGCTTCTTTGTACGATGGATAAAACGTTCAGGAGTAAATGCCATGCGCTTGCCGAATGGGTCAAGAACTCCGCTGACCTTGGGTGCCATGGCCAGTGTGGTCATTTCATTCGTCACGTTCATTTACGCTGAGCAGCAAAAAACCCAAGAAAAGGTTCGGCAAGAAATTCTGCGCAAGCGTACAGAGAGCATTGCGCAAATCGAACGGGACAAAACCCAGGCCCTGGCCATTCAGCAGCAGCTGTTGACGGGTTTTCTGGATAGTAATGGGGAAATAAAAAACCGAGAATTTTGTGGTTATGTGCAATCTCAGGTCATGGCAAGCACCAATGGCTTGTTGGGGGCATATGCCTTGCGCACTTTTCAGAGTGTCATGGAGTCGGAGATTACCGGGCCCGATAACAACACGCAGCGTATCCGCTGGTGCGAATGCGCTGACCAGCGCATCCAGTTCAGGGAGAAGTTGTCAAAATCCACGCCAAATTTATTGCAGGCGGGGGTGGCGCCACAAGATTTATGGTTTTTGAAAGAAAGGTTGAATAAAGAAAATTTGAACTGCCCTGCGGTGAAATCGTCCCCAGTTTCTGGTACTGAAAAAGTCGTGGTGCCTTCACCTTCAGTTTGCCCGGAGAGTGATCAGCGATCATCGAACAAATTGCGTAGATATAATCCTAGAATTTACATTCAGATTAGTTCTGGTACGATTGAGCAGCAGGCGATTGCAAGTGATTTGAATCGAGCGCTTGAAAATATCTACGGTTACAAAGCCTTGGGTGTTGAAACAGTCGATAAAAGCCGTGCCCCCAGCAAGCCACAATTGCGTTATTTTGATGCTGAGGGTGAAGATATTGCCAAGGAACTCTTGGGTCAAATCAACTCAGCTCTGGCCTGTGGTCAGTTAAAAAATAAAGCTGTTAGCTATCAATTCGTTTTGGCGGATTTTAGTCGGGTTCGCGGAAAAATGCGTCCCTACCATTTTGAGCTATGGTTTCCAGCCGATAAACCAATCAATTAAAAATCGGGAGGCCTGTGATGCTGCTGCAAATCATCGATGTCATGGTGGGCATGAGCGTGGTGTACCTGATATTCAGCACCGTCGCGTCGGCCCTGGCCGAGTTCCTGGAACAAGCACTGCGCCGACGCGGCCAGTTGTTGCAAAAGGGGGTGCAAGAGCTTTTGTTCAGCCAGGCGGAACAGGTGCCGCACAAGGTTGCAACGGTCAATGCGGCACTGCACGCCTTTTACACATCGCCCCCGATTGCCGCCTTGTTCCAGGGCAAGGCGGTGCAGTTGGCCCACGGGCAACTGGCGGTGCAGCAAGGCCAGTTGCCGTCTTACATCCCGGCGGGGCATTTTGCGGCGGCAGTCCAGCACCTGGCTGCCAGCAGCGACGATCCCGAAGTGCGCCGCCTGTTCGAGAAGCTGCGCAGCACGGCCCTGGATGTGCAGCCATCATCCGCGCTGCCAGGCGCCGCCACCGCAGTGCCCGATGCCGCCACCAGCCACCTGGCCTTGACGGCGTTTTACGACGGCGTTACCGATCGCATCGCCGGCTGGTACCGCCGCCATGTGCAAGCGATGCTCTTCATCATTGGCTTGGGTCTGGCGCTGGCATTGAACATCGACAGCCTGCACCTGCTGCAAACGTTTTCGCAAAACCAGGAAGTGCGCAACCAGGTTGTCGAGAATTACTTGCGTGACAGCGAACGCCAGGCCCTCAGCGACAAGATGGCGCGTGATGCCGACAAGGCCAATGCTGCCAGCGACACCCCCGTGCCCCAGGGCATGACGACACCCCCCGCCAATGCCGCCGACCCTTTTGCTGTGCCACGCCGAGAGGTACAGGCCGCCCTGGCCATGACGGAGGCCCTGGGCATCCCGATTGGCTGGAAATACATCGATTTTTCAGGGGGCAACTTTGGGACGTGGTTCCAGCGCATCCTCGGCTGGCTGCTGACGGCAGTGGCCCTGTGCGTTGGTGCCCCGTTCTGGTTCGATTTACTGAACCACCTGACCAACCTGCGCAGCACCTTGAAGCCCAAAACCGCCGAGCCGGCACAAGGTAATGGGCCTGAAGCCAAAACCGTTGACTGAAACCCTTATTCACCAGGAGATCACCATGGCTTTCTTTTTGCCTACCATTTCCAGCGGCCAGTCTTCGGCCCAGAACACCACGCTGCTGCAAACCTACCTCAAGGCCTGTGGTTACACCGTGAACGTGGATGGTGACTTTGGCCCTGGCACCAGGGCGGTGGTCAAGCAATACCAGGAGGCCAACAATTTGGTGGTAGATGGTGTGGTGGGTGAGAAAACATGGTCCAAACTGATTGCCACGAACCCCCAGCTGCTTCAGGAGATCAATGCCAAATGGCTTTCTCAGAAAGATCTGATCGATTTCTCTGAAAAATACCAGATCGAAATTCCGCTGGTCCGTGCAGTGTACGACGTGGAATCCAATGGATCGGGATTTTTGGGGATGGAGCCCAAGATACTTTTCGAGGGACATGTATTTTGGAGCCAGCTCAAGAAATCGGGACTCAACCCCATCAGTCACCTTGCTGGGAATCAAGACATTATCTTTGAGAAATATAATCAGAAGAGCTATTCAGGTGGGGTGACCGAGTATGCGCGCCTTGAAAGAGCGAAGGCAATCCACACAGATGCGGCCCTGAATTCAGCCTCTTGGGGCCTATTTCAGATCATGGGTTACCACGCCAAGGATTTGGGTTACGGTAATGTGCAAAACTTCGTGGCCGCCATGCAAAGCCGCGAGGCGGATCACCTGGATGCTTTTGGTCGATTCATTCAAAAAAACACCAGCAAGGGACATTCACTTCTGGACCATCTGCGTGCAAAGAATTGGACTGAATTTGCAAGTGCCTATAACGGACCGCTGTACGCAAAAAATGCGTACCATACAAAGTTAGAGAAGGCCTTTCAGCACCATCAGGCCCTTGCTGCATGAGTTTTACTACGGATTGAAGTAATTTAAAATGGAATTCTCATCTGTTCAAAAAATTCTTGCTCTCGATGGTGGTGGTATTCGCGGCATCATTCCCGCCATTTGTCTCAATGCCTTGCAAAACCAGCTGGGTAATAAACGCCTGGACCAGTCTTTTGACTTGCTCGCTGGCACTTCTACCGGTTCTCTTTTGGCCTGTGCTTTGGGCATGGGGGTGCCTGCTGCAGATCTTCAGAATTTGTACGTCGAGCGCGGAAAGGATATTTTTCCGTCCACCGGTTCATGGCTCTGGAGCAAAGTGGGGCGTACCTTCACGCAAGGCCCCAGTAGTCCCAAATACAGCGACAAGGGTTTGCAGTCGGTGTTGCGGGAGTTTTTTGGTGGTTTGCGCTTTGGGGACTTGCGTCAAAAAACCATGGTGGTGGCTTATGACACGGTCAGCCGAAACCCCGTGATCTTCAAAAGCTGGCGAGAGGAGGACGCCCATTACCCGGTGTGGGAAGTGTGCAAGGCGTCTTGTTCTGCGCCCACCTATTTCCCCGCCCACTTGATGGACCTGGTCGATGCCAAAAAAGGAACATACCGGGGCGCGCTGATCGATGGTGGCGTGGTCGCCAACAATCCAGCGGCCTGCGCCGTGGCCGAGGCCATTCGGCTGAACGCCGAACTGCAAGCACCCATCGCCGCTACCGAGTTGTTGCTGGCCTCGTTTGGCACGGGGCAGTTGACGCGCTCGATCTCCGCAGAAGATGCGCGCGAGTGGGGTGCGCTGGAGTGGGCGATTCCCATCATTGACGTGCTGTTTGATGGCAGCACCGATGCGGTGGACTACATCGCTTCCCGCTTCTTGACCCCGGGGAACCATTTCCGCTTTCAGGTGGAGTTGGAGAAGGGGTTGGACGACCTGGACGACACCAGCAAAACCAATTTGTTCGCCCTGACCGCCAAGGCCATGGAGATGGCCAGCCATCCGCAGCTTTACAACCTGGCGCAACGGCTGAAGCACTGAGTTTTTCTACGGTTTCACCAAGATTCGATGGGAGCTGCCATGACATGTAATCTGACACCACTCTCCTCCACTGCGGTGCGTGTCAAGATAGTTGTCGCCTGATTCATGCGCGCCCAGGCGCCTTATCCAGTGCCGTTGGCGTCGTCTTGATGGGTTCTGAGTCCCGCTCCGGATTGAGCTTGACCGCCGTGATGTGATCCCAGTTCCGGGTGTGCCTTGCCCACCTGGCCGGATGGCATTGGCGGGCCTGTTGGTACAGCTCCTCACGGCGCTTCAATATCTCCACGTCCTGCCCACTGTGGCGCTGTGCCGGCGTCACGTATCGGATGCCGCTGTGGCGGTGCTCCAGGTTGTACCAATGCACGAATCTCGCAGCCCAGGCCCGAGCGTCACTCAGGTCTGTAAATCCGCTTCTGGGATATTCCGGGCGGTATTTGGCCGTTCGGAACAACGCCTCCACAAACGCGTTGTCGTCGCTCACCCGGGGCCGCGAGTAAGAGGGTTTGACCCCCAGCCAGTGCAGCATGGCCAGCACCGTCGTGGCCTTTAGCGTGGCGCCGTTGTCGCCGTGCAGCACGGGTTTGCGTTCTTGGGTGGCAATCCCTTCGGCCAAGGCCGTGCGCTGCACCAGGTGGGCCGCGTGGCCCGAATCATCTTCGGCGTGAACCTCCCAGCCCACCACCTTGCGGCTGTACAGGTCCACGATCAGGTACAGGTAAAACCAACGCCCCGCCACCGTGGCGGGCAGGTAGGTCATGTCCCAGCACCACACCTGGCCCGGTGCTGTGGCAATGTGCGTGGTCGGTGGCCGTTGCGCTCTGGGGGCTCGGGATCGGCTGCGGTGGGTGTTTTGCCCTGCCTGACGCAGCACCCGCGCAAAGCTCGATTCGCTGGCCAGGTAACGGCCTTCATCGGCCAGCAGGGGCACGATGCGCGCGGGCGGCATATCGGCAAAGCGCGGCTCGTTGGCAACGCGCAGCAGCTCAGACCTTTCGGCCGCACTGAGGGCGTGTGAGGGGGTTGGGCGATGGGCATGGGGGCGTTGATCGCCCCCCAGCACGCCACCCGTTGCCCGACTTCGCCAGCGCTGCAGGGTGCGTTCGCTCAGGCCACACAGCTCGCAGGCCGCAGCCAGTCGGGCCCCGGCGCTGCAGGCCTGGGTGATAAGTTCAGACATCTGTTGACGATCTTCAAGCGAGGTCATTCGTCCTCGTCTCTGTCCTTTTGGAAGATCGTCTCTAACTTTTTTGACAGCACCAGCAAGGCGGCGGTCTCAGCCAAGGCCTTCTCTTTGCGACGCAGGTCGCGCTCGAGTTCTTTGATGCGGCGCCGGTCCTGGGCGGTTTGTGAAGGGCTGGCCCGTTGATCCTGAGGGTCGGCCAGCGACTGGGCCGCGGTTTGCCGCCACAGTTGCAGATCGTGCAGCAGCACCCCATTGGCGCGGCACCAGGCGCTTTTGGCCGTCTCATCCATGGCTGCCGTGGTCAGCAGGGCATCAAAGCGGGCCGCAGCGCTCCAGACCTTGCTGTCACTGCGCGGCTGGCTCAAAGCATCACTGCGCCAACGCTCCAGGGTGCAGGCACTCACACCGACCTCGGCGGCCACTTGGTCCAGCGGGGCGCTTTCGGGTGGTAACAGCTTTGCCAATGCCTTGTTCTTGAAGTCTTGTCCGTATCGGGCCACGTCGTTCTCTCATCGTCCTCACCCCCTGGTTTCTACAGCTTTATGGAGGCGACAACTATTCTGACGCGGGGGGACTGCCCCTACGGCCTCCACCCGCATGGGGGCCGCCCGCCGCACTGCATGGGTCTTATCGGCCATCGCCATGGGGGGCTTGTTGACCGGTTGTGCCCGGATGCGGGCAAATCTGTCACCAGAGCATTTTTCGGAGTCGAGCGAGCAGTTCACTGCGGTAGACCGGCACAGCAGCTATCCCGCCATTCGGCGCAGTGCTTTTGAAAGCGTCAACATCATCGAGTTGGTGGACCCGGCTCGGGAGTACGAAATCAAGTACCCCAAGGCTTTCAAGATCGCCATGAGCCGCCAGCACAGCGATCAGCCAAGTGAGCGCGACAGTTCCTACGGCATCCGCTACGACCTGGCCCTGGCCGCCTTTCGCGAGCGGCCCGAGACGCCGGGCTACAGCAAGGTGGAACACCGCAACGCGGTGCAGGACCGCATCATGGGCGTGGCCACTTCGCGCTGCAATGTGTTCAAGACCCATTTGCGCCGCGAGCAAGCGGACACCAATTTCTACCTGGGCGCGGCCACGACGGTGGCGGGGGTGTTGGGAGCGATCCTTCCGGGGGTGAACGCCTCGCGCAACCTGGCGGGCACGGCGGGTATTTTTTCGGGCTTGCAGGCCGAGTTCAACAGCAACTACTACAGCAACCTGGCCGCGCATGTGATCGTGCAGGGCATCGAGCAGCACCAGGCCCGCCTGCAAACCCAAATCATCGATGAGCGGCAAAAGCGCTCCATCGAGGCCTATGGCATGGAGGCCGCGATCAAGGATGCCATTTACTTTGACGGCACCTGTTCCACGGTGATTGGCTTGCTGGAAGCGGCCGAGTCCATCAAGGAAACCAGCAACCCCGGCCTGGCACGTTCTGCCGAAGTGATTGCGGCCACCCGGGCCATGCACCTGATTGCCAACGAGAAGGACTTTGCGGGCCTGGTCAAGAGTGGTGGCCTGGAACAACTCCTCAAGCAGGCGAATGTGAAGTCCTCCCCCTTGGTGGTGGCTGCGCTGACCGTGAAAGCAGATCAGCGGCCACCCACCCCTGTCAGCCGTGTGCAGGCTGCACAGCAAGCCAGTGTGCGTTTTCAGCAATCGGTGGTGCTGGCGGCAGAGGGCTTGCAGTTCAACTACCTCAAGCAACAAAAAGAACGGGCTGAAGACAAGCGGCACAAGGACTACGAGAAGCTGGCCACCGCCTTGGTCACAAGCCTGAAGGCGGCCCTGCTGCCCTTGCCCGCCGCCATAGGCCTGGACAAATGCACCGCCGATTTGCCCAAGCGGTCCGGCACCTACCAAATGGCCTTGTCCCAACAAGCACTGACCCCTGCAAGCGACCCCAAGCGCCCCGAGGTGGATGCTGCGGTCCACAAGGCCGCCGCCGAGGCCCTGCTGGCCGCCGACCGCGTGGAGTGGCTGCTGGCCCGCCTGCAGGAAAAGGTGAATGCCTTGGGCGCTGCGCTGGAGAAGACCGCCGCCCAAGCGGCGGCCCCCGAACTGGACAAACCCTTGGCGACACCCGCAGTGACGGAAGATGAAAAGGCCTTGGTCAAGCAATGTGGGGCTGGGGCTTGATGCGCGGTGACCCATGCGCCAACTCATCCTCCTCTGCGACGGCACTAACAACAACCTGACCGGCAAAAAGGCGGACACCCATGTGGTCCGCCTGGCCGAGGTGCTGAGCGCCACGCACCCCCCGCAGGGGACGGAGCGCCTGGTGTACTACGACCCCGGCGTGGGCAACCCGGCGCACACGCCGGGCACCTCCCTGACGGACAAGCTGTACCGTCTAAAAATGCGCCTGGACGGGCTGGCCTTTGGCCACGGCATTTACGAGAACATCACCGAGGGCTACCTCTTCCTGATGCGCCACTACCGGGCGGCCACGCCGTCCACGCGGGCCGACCAGCTTTGGTTCTTCGGCTTCTCGCGCGGGGCCTTCACGGCGCGCAGCATTGCGGGGCTGGTCAACCGCTTTGGCATCTTGCCCCCGCACCTGGAAAACCTGGTGCCCACCCTGCTGCATGTGTACTTTGCCGAGGACCCAACGGCGGTAGCCCCGATTGCGAGGCAGATCGAATGCCTGTTCACCCAGCAGCCACCGGCCCCGCCCAAGCCCTTCATCCACTTTGTGGGCGTGTGGGACACGGTGGCTGCCGTGGGCTATGGCCCGTTTGCGATGAAGATCACGGCCACGGCGGGCCTGGCGCGAAAGCGCTTTGTCCATGTCCGCCACGCCCTGGCGCTGGACGAGCAGCGCTATCAGTTCGCGCCCCGCGTGTACGTCGAACCCAATGGCCACATTGACCTGGCGGAGGGAAAAACGGGCACGCTGGTGCAGCTGTGGTTTCGCGGCAACCACTGCGATGTGGGCGGCGGCCACCCCCTGGAGGAATCGGCCCTGTCCAAAGCGCCCTTTGTCTGGTTGCTGGACGAGGCCATCGAGCAGGGCTTGGCGCTGCAAGACCATGCCGGGCGCACGCTGGATGGCGCCCAGGCCTGGGACTTGCTGCCCGAGGTGAATGGCCCGCACACCATCCATTCCGAGCTGCACCGCACGCCGTGGTGGGCGGTCACGGGTTTGCGAGTGCGCGACACCTTCGTGACGCTCAAAGACCCGCAGCACCCGCAGCGCTGGCACCGTATCGCCATGCAGGAGCATCAGCATCCCCCGGCAGGGCCATCGCACACAGCGCTGGTGGCCAGCGTCTGGGCGCAAAGTGTTCTCAGAAAAGGCTGGTGGTGGGTGGCACTGGTTGGCACCTTGGCCCTTTGGGTCTTTCAGGGGGCGTTGCTGCAAAGCCGGCCCATGACGGCCTGGGACTGCACCTGGGCAGGGCTGTGGCCTTGGCTGTGCGCGGTCGTGCAGCCGGTTTGGGCGTTCCAGCAGTGGCAATGGGCGCCGTGGGCCTTGCCGTCCCTGGGCGACTGGATGCAACAGGGCCGCGACTTTTCCCAGCCCGCCTGGGCGGTGTTCTGGGACTTCGTCTTCATCCTCGCCTACACCCGGCTGCTGGCCCCGCTGTATGCACGCAGCTTTGCCAGCGCCACCGGCTGGCTCCGCACGGGCACCCACGTCCCGCAGGTGTTGAACCTGCTGGGCCAGGCCTTCCCCTGCCTGGTCATCGCCGACCTCACCGAAAACCTGTTCACCTGGTCCGCCCTGGTCACCATCCACCTGAACCAACCCTTCCTGAGCGCCGAACTGGGCGTCGCGGTAGCCCTGGCCAGCGCCGTCAAGTGGCTGGGCTTGGCCGGCGTGCTGTGCCTGACCCTGGGGTGGCGGGGGGTACGGTTGCGGGGTCCAATCGGGCGCCAGGCCAATGGAATCCAGCGGTGTTAGCTATGGATTTGGGAGTATTCCAGCACGAGAAACGCTGCTGGTACGCAATTCAGGTGGCGGCCAGTTCGGCCAGCAGTTCCGGGTGTCGGCTGACCAGTTTCAGCAGGCTTTGCGCTGCGCCGCTGGGCTGTTTGCGGCCCTGCTCCCATTCTTGCAAGGTGCGCACGCTGACGCCTGTGGCCCGGGCAAACTCCGCTTGCGACATGCCAGAACATGAACGTGCTGCCAGCAATTGCCACTTCGGGCCTGTCAGCACTTCCTGGGATTGAAGGGTCCCGTCGCCCAGCGTGACCGTACGCCGCACGCTGCCATCGGGCAGGGGCTCAAAGCGGGTCGTTCGGGCGGCCTTACCAGCCGCCATTTCTTGAACGGCGGCCAGCAGTTCTGCCCCAATGTCGCGCTTGGCATCGCGCTCGCGCAGTTGTTCGTCGCTCATCATGGCGTCAATACCTCTTTCAGTTGCTTCAATATCGATCCCGGAATGCTGGCCCGTACGCCTTTTGCATAAATGACCAGCAACAGGATTTGTCCGGCCGTGGTGCGCGCGTAGTAGCACACCCGCACCCCGCCAGACTTGCCTGCGCCTGGGCGTGCCCAGCGCACCTTGCGCACGCCACCAGAACCCTTGACCACATCGCCCGCTTCAGGGTTTTCAAGCAGGAAATGCTGAAACGCGGTGTAGTCTTCCTCCGTGAGGTAGTCGTACACCATCTTGGTGAACAAGCTGGACTCGATGAATTCGTAACGCATGAAAAATTGTACGCCTTAGGCGTATAGCAGCATGAAGTGGCTGGGCTTGGCCAGCGTGGTGTTCCTGATCCCGGAGTGGCGGGGGGTACGGTTGCGGGATCTAATCGGGCGCCAGGCCAATGGAATCCAGCGGTGCTAGCGATGGATTTGGGAGCGAGGCGGGCGATTGCGTTTTGATCCAATCCGCCAGCACCTGCGCCGCTCGGGTCTGCCAGCCTTTGCCGCTCGCCCGCCAGGTGGCCAATAATCTGTACCGTTCAGAACAATCAAAAGGATCGTAGCGATGCCCACCATCAGTATGTTTTACGGCATCTTGGTGCTGATGTTTTTTCGGGATAACCGCCGCCACCACCTGCCGCACATTCACGTTCGTTATCAAGGCCAGGAGGCTGCGGTGTCGATTGAAGATGGAAGCGTTCTGGATGGCGCCTTTCCTGTTAAACAGCTCAAGTTGGTGCAAGCCTGGGTCGAGATCCACAAGGAAGATTTGATGGTGGATTGGGAACTGGCTGTCAATGGTGACGAGCCCTTTCGGATTGCCCCTTTGCAGTGAGGTTGTCATGTTGCTTGATGTGATTGCAGTACGCCCCCTGGAGGGGTTTCAGCTTGATTTGGAGTTCCACAACGGCGAGCGGCGTCGTTTCGACATGCGCCCGCTGCTTTCCATCAAACCCTGGAATCGGATCGCCAGCCCCACCTTGTTTGAGAAAGCCCATGTGGATTACGGCACTGTGGTCTGGCCAGGCGACATCGACATCGCGCCAGAAACGCTGTACGACGATTCAGTGCCCCTTGGATAGCGAAGGAAAGTTTTCCGCCACCAGGCCCTGCCACTCACCGAAAACCTGCTGACCTGGGCCGCCCTGGCCACCATCCACCTGAACCAGTCCTTCTTGAGCGCCGAACTGGGCGTGGCAGTCGCCCTGGCCAGAGTGGTCAAGTGGCTGGGCTTGGCCGGCGTGGTGTACCTGGTTCTGGGGTGGCGGGGGTGCGGTTGAGGCCGTAAATCGGGCGTCAGGCCAATGGAATCCAGCGGTGCTAGCTATGAATTTGGGAGTGTTTGGTCTGTGGTCGGTGTAGACTTTCAGTGGGCGAATGGGCTTGCATTCTCCAAAATTGTCAAACATATTTGACATTATTTGGGCGGAATGCTCCAATCGTGACATGAATTTGCCTGACATCGGCCGCCTGGTTCACCAGCGGCGTCAATTGCTCGGCTTGTCGCAAGATCGGCTGGCCAAGTTGAGTGGCTTGTCCCGCGCCACCGTCAACCAGCTTGAATCGGGCAGCCTGAAGGACTTGGGTGCCGCCAAGCTCATCGCGCTGCTGAATCTGCTGGGCCTGCAACTGGATGCCACTGAGCGCACGGGCCAGCGCAGTGCCTTGCATTTGGTGAGCCAAACGGCCAGCGTGAGCTACCAGACCGCACTGGACCCGAATGCCTTGGCTGCCGCTTTGGTCGATGGCCATTTGCCAGAGGCCATCACGCCGCAGGTCGCCACCATGCTGGACGAGGCGCCCTTGCCCTTGATTGTGGCCGCCCTCGAAGAAGTGGCCGCCACCGCCAGACAGCCCGCTAAAAACCTGTGGAAGCATGTCCTGCGCTGGGCGCATGACCTGCATTCGCCCCGCCCGGTGTGGGCATGAACATGGCGAGCCAAACGCCCAAAGCGTTGCCAGACGGTGTGTGGCAGGTTCTGCTGAGCCACGCATTTCAGCTGGTGGACGAAATCGCTGCCAAGGGCGGTATCCACCATCCGACGTGGACGTTTGGCGGTGGCACGGTCCTGATGCTGCGCCACCGGCACCGCATGAGCAAAGACATCGACATTTTTGTGCCTGATCCGCAGTACTTGGGTTTCGTCTCGCCACGGCTGAGTGACGTCGCGGAATCCATTTCTCACGACTATGTGGAAGGCCCTGGCTATATCAAGCTGCTGCGGCCAGAGGGAGAAATCGATTTCGTCGCTTCGCCAAACTTGACGCAGCAGCCCACGGAGCCCTGGCACCTGTTGGGGAGGACGGTTCAGGTGGAAACGTCCGCAGAGATCGTGGCCAAGAAACTTTGGCACCGGGGAGATCGCGCCACGGCGCGTGACTTGTTCGACCTGGCTTTGGTGATTGAACGGGAGCCAGAGGCCTTGGCCAGTGCCGGTGCGTTCCTGCTGCGCCACCGAGAAGCGTTCCTGACCCAAGTGGAACAACGCCAGGCCGTGCTGCGCGTTCAGTTCGACGCCATCGACCGACTGGACTATCAGCCCAGCTATGAAAAAGCCGCAGCGCTCGCACGTAAATTTCTGTGCGGCCTGTGAGCGTCAGCAGTCTTTCTGAATGGAGTGGGAGCAATCTGAGTGCTTACCTGGGCGAGGCGGTGGCCCTGGTCTGCGCCGGCGCGGTTTGTCGTTTGTAAGGATGGCAGATTTCGATTTCGCGACCGCGAAGATCCGTGAGGATGTTCGCAAGGCTTACCCGGAACGCAAGGCCAATCCACGGGAGCAGCGCAGTGATGAAAGCACCTAAACCCCTCATTGATGACGATGGCGAGGTCAGGGAACTGACAGCGCAAGACCTGCGAGAGTTTCGTCCTGCCGCCGAGGCCTTGCCACCAGATCTGTATGTAAGCCTGCTGGCGATGAACCAGGAGTCCAGACAGCGCGGCCGCCCCAAGGCGGAGGTCACCAAGGAGCGGATCACCATTCGGCTTTCGCCTGAAGTGGTGGACTCTTTTCGCGCAACCGGGGTGGGCTGGCAGACGCGCATCGATGCGGCCTTGAAGGATTGGCTCAAGTCGCATTCACCGGCGTAATGGTTTTTCGGTGGCGCATTGGGCGCCATGCCAATGGAATCCAGCGGTGCTAGCTATGGATTTGAGAGTGGTTGACACGGGGCCGCCGCTCAAAGAATGGCTTGCAACCCCTTGTCCGCGATGACGTTCAGGAGTTTGAGCGCCGGTCTCGTGGGATGCGTGTTGCCTTGCTCCCAATATGGGAGCTATGATCTAACCATGCGCGTGATTGCCAAAAGCACTTTGAGAAAGTTCTGGGAGCGTCCCGGATGCTCCGACGCGCAAGGCCCGCTGGAGAGCTGGTACGACGAGGCCACAGCAGCGAATTGGACTTCGCCGCAGGACATCAAGGCGCAGTACCGGAGTGCCAGCTTCTGCGGCAGCAACCGGGTCGTGTTCAACATCGCTGGCAACAAGTACCGGCTGGTGGTGGAAATGCAGTATCGGGCGGGGATTGCCTGGGTGAAGTTCGTCGGCACGCATGCGCGTTACGACATGATCGATGTGGAGACCGTCAATGAATATTAAGCCGATCCGGAACGACGACGATTTGCGGGCTGCCTTCGTCCGTTTGGAAGCCATTTTCCAGGCGCCCGAGGGTTCGCCCGAGGCGGACGAAATGGAAGTGCTGGTGGCGCTCGTCGAGTCCTACGAAAACAAGCATTACCCGGTCGGCCCGGCCGATCCCGTTGAAGCGATCAAGTTTCGTATGGAGCAGCAGGGCCTGGCGCCCAAGGATCTCGAACCGTTTATTGGACCGCGTGGTCGGGTTTCCGAAGTGTTGAACCGCAAACGCGCCCTGAGCCTGCGCATGGTGAAGCGCCTGCACGATGGCCTGAAGATCCCTTACGAGAGCCTTCTCTCCCACGCAGCCTGACGGTCCCGTTCCGCCCGAGCGGGCCGGTAGCTGAAGCAATCCACGAACCCCTGTCTCTCACAAGGAGGCAGGGGTTCTTTTGGATCTGGGCCGCGCTGGTCTGGGCTTTGCCGGCGTGCTGTGCCTGATCCTGGGGTGGTCGGCGGTGCGGTTGATGGGTCCAATCGGGTGCCAGGCCAATGGATTCCAGCGGTGCTAGCGATGGATTTGGTAGTGGTTGACAGGGGGCCGCCGCTCAAAGAATGGCTTGCAACCCCTTGTCCGCGATGACGTTCAGGAGTTTGAGCGCCGGTCCTGTGGGATGCGTGTTGCCTTGCTCCCACTTGCGCACGGTGGAGGCAGTGGTGTGCAGGTGCAGTGCAAATACCGGCTGGCTGAAGTTCAATCCTTCGCGCAGCTGTTGGATGTCGGTGGCGCTGAACGCCCGTGCCGGTGGAATCAGGCGGCCTCAGTGCGCCTGCAGCCAGTCCGAAAACTCGGCAACGGTCAGGATGGGAACGTGAAACGCCTCCCGAACGGCCTGAATGTCACCGTCGCCACTGACCAGCGCATCGGCACGACCGATGGCGGCAAGCACCAAAAAAATGATGTCGTCCGCATCGCGAATGTCGGGCAAGCCATCCGGCGTGGCGTCGATCTTGACCGTTTCGACATAGGGCAGGAAGTCGGCCAGCAGGGTTTCCTGCTCGTCGCGGGTCAGCTTGAACTTGGGGTAGGCGAGGACTCGCAGTAGCTCGCTGACGGTGTCGCGACTGGCCAAGGCAACGAAGCGCTGGGTCTGCCAGGCTTCTCGCAGCCAGGCGAATTTGCCCCGCGAAAAGATCAGGGCCGAGACCAGGCAGTTGGTGTCGAGAACGACGCGCGGAACGCTCATGCGCGCTGTCTCGCCCAGGCGATGGCGTCCGTGACGTCCGCTTCGGTGATGCCCAACGCTTCCAGCTTGGCGCGTACCGCATCTGTCTGGTGCAGTCGAACGGGCGTCAGCACGATCTTGCCGTCCTGAACGGTGACGTCGTAGTAGTCCGCCTCGCCGGCGGACTGGACGATGGCCTTGGGCAGGGTGACCTGGTTCTTGCTCGTGCGCTTGGCCAGCATGGCGGTCTCCGAAAGTAATGAAGTAAGGAATTCAATTCTAGTTCGTCCCCGAGCCAATCCAATCACGAGAGAACGACATGACCTCAGCCTTCGGTCATCTCAAGCTCAAGGACCTGCGCCGCCGGAATGTCGAAGGCTACCTGACTGATCTGAGGAAGACGCACAGCCCGGCCTCGGTGAACCGGTACCTGACCTTGCTCAGCGCGATCTTCCGCAGGGCCATAGCGCTACTTCGACATGCGCCCGTATCTGGATTACCCCGCGTTTGCTCCCCTGCCCTGAAAGAACCCGGCTTTTTCATGCGCGCCCATGTGGCGCACGGAACGGTGGCGTGGTCCGATGACATTGACCTGTCCCCCGATACCTTGTATTTGCGCGGCGTGACCTCTGGTCGTCCCCAACGTTGAAAGCGCCGGGGTGGGCTGGCAGACGCGCATCGATGCGGCCCTGAAGGATGGGCTCAAGTCGCATTCACCGGCGTAATGGTTTTTCGGCGGCGGATCGGCCTCCAGGCCAATGGAATCCAGCGGTGCCAGCGATGGATTTGGGAGTGATGACGTGCAATCGTGCCGCAATTCAGGCCGGCGAGTGGGTCTTCAGCCAGTCTTTCAAGGCGGCGTTCATCCGGGTTTGCCAGCCTTTGCCGGTGGCGCGGAAGGCTTCGATCACCTCGGCGTCGTAGCGGACGGTTAAGGCCTGTTTGGTGCTCGCGGCCTTGGGACGGCCACGGCGTACCAAGGTGTCGCCCAGGTACTCGTCGGCTTCTTCAAAGAAGGCATCGCTCAGTTCTGGCGCATCGTCCGGATCAGTCCAGGCGGTGCCCGAACCTGGCTTGTTCGCGTTCATTTGCTTTCCTCATGCTGATGATGCGGCGGGCCTCGCCGCGAGGTGTCCAGACCATGACGACCATCCGTTCATCGAGCGTGCCCACGGTGATATAGCGCGGTTCCGCGTAGTCGTCGCGCAGGTCTTCTGCCGTGAAATGTCGGCCGGCGAAGACTTCTGCGGCCTTTGCGAAATCGATCCCCCGTTCGGCCATGGTCTTGTCCCGTTTGTCTGGGTCGAATTCGATGTCCATGCGCTTAATTGTAACTACGATATTTCAAGTGACTGAGCTTGGTGGGTGTGGCATGCCTGATCCTGGGGGGGCGGGGGGTACGGTTGCGGGGCCCAATCGGGCGCTAGGCCAATGGAATCCAGCGGTGCCAGCGATGGATTTGGGAGTGGTTTGCGTGTAGGGCGCTTAGCGCAGCGCATACCAGACACCACGGCCGCTGCCCTGCTGGAGCAGGTGCCCACGTTCCACCAAATGGCGCAGGTGGTGTTTGACGGTGTTGCGGTTGGCGCCCGTGATCTGAACGATCTCGCCCATCGTGGTGCGTCCCCGCTCGCGAACCAGCTCGACGATCTGCAGCGACAACGCGGGCAGGTGGGCCAACACCAGTTGTTCGCGTTCGACCTTCTTCTCTAGTCGCCGCACTTGTTCGGCCAGCGAGCGCAAGAAAAACACCAGCCAGGGTTGCCAGTTGGGGGCGTCGGTGCGGATCGTGCCCTGCGTTTGGCGTAGCGCCAGGTAATAAGCCTCTTTGTTGAGTTCGATGACGCTTTCCAGCGAGCTGCAGGGGACATAGGCATACCCCGCTTGCAGCAACATGAGCGTGGTCAGGGCGCGGCTGATGCGTCCATTGCCATCCTGGAAGGGATGGATTTCCAGAAAAACAACCACAAAGATGGCCGCGATCAGGAGCGGATGCAGCAACTTGGCCTGGCGCTGGTCGTTGACCCAGTGCACCAATTCGCCCATCAAGCGGGGGGTGTCAAAAGGCGATGCGGTCTCAAACACGATGCCGATTTGCGCACCATGCTCGTCGAAGGCGGCCACGCTGTTGGTGTTGGTGTTGGTGTTGGTGTTGGTCTTGTACTGCCCGCGGTGCCAGGCACCTTTCTCGCTGTGTTGGAGCAGGATCTGGTGCAACTGTTTGACGTAGTTCTCGGTGAATGGAATGTCTTGCCAGTGGGCAAAGACGGTGTCCATCACCTGGGCGTAACCCGCCACTTCCTGCGCGTCACGGGTGTCGAACCGCTGAACTTCCAAATTGGCCAGCAGTTGCCCGACTTCGCGATCCGTCAGCTTGCTGCCTTCGATGCGGGTCGAGGAGCCAATGCTCTCAATGGTCGCCACGCGGCGCAAGGCAGACAAACGCTCAGGCGCCAGGACTCCCAAGGCACGCCATGCGCCTTTGAACTCGTCGATTTTGGCAATCAACGCCAAGATTTCAGGGGTGATGTGCAGGGTGTGGATGCGCAGCATGACCCAATAAGCACCAATAAGCACCGCAACCAGCCCTCCCTGGGCGCCGAACTGGGCGTGTCCGTGGCACGGGTCTGCGCGGTTGAGGGGTTCAATCGGGCGCAAGACCAATGAAATCAGTCGGTAGTAGCTACGGATTTGGGAGAAGATGGCGATACCGCTTTTTGCTACCATCAAAGTATGAAGCGGAAGAGCCAACGCACCCTTGAACTGATCTTTGCCCGGCCTGTCTCGACCAATGTGCAGTGGGCGGACATCGAGGCGCTGCTCATCGAATTGGGGGGACAGTTGTCCGAGCGAGAAGGCTCGCGGGTGCTGGTACGTTTGTTTGGGGAGAGGCGGGTGTTCCATCGCCCTTACCCCGAGCCCACCACGGACAAGGGGGCGCTGGAGTCGATCCGCAAATGGTTTGAAGATCACGGAATAAAGCCATGAACACCATGACGATCAATGGTTATCAAGCAGTCATCGCATTCGACCCGGACATCCAGATGTTCCGAGGGGAGTTCGTGGGGCTGAACGGGGGGGCAGATTTCTACGCCAAGGATGTCGATGGCCTGCGCCGTGAAGGCGAGATTTCGCTGCAGGTATTCCTTGAGGCCTGTGCGCAGGACGGCGTGGATCCGCACAGGCATTTTTCCGGCAAGTTTTCGCTGCGCGTCGATCCTGCGCTGCACGAGGCCGCTGCCATTGCCGCCGCTGCCCAGGGCATGAGCCTCAATCAATGGGCAGCGCAAGCGTTACGGCAGGCAGCGCGGCCGTAAGCCGTGACTGTGGCCTTGGCCAGCGCGGTCAAGGGGCTGGGCCGGCCCCCACCCAATTTCTGCCCGCTACACTGACTTCCCCCACCGCAACGAGGTCCCCATGTCTGCCCTGAGCGCATCCACCCATTCGATCAGCGTTGAAGACTACCTGGCCGGCGAGC
>CAYZPX010000007.1:0-27527 GCA_964480105.1 uncultured Burkholderiaceae bacterium
GCGACCCGCGCCCCGACTTCAAGGTGGCCCGCTTCAACGAGGGCGTGGAAGACATCAAAGACCTGCGCGAGGGCATGGTGCTGGAGGGCACGGTGAGCAACGTGGCCCAGTTTGGCGCTTTTGTCGATCTGGGCGTGCACCAGGATGGGCTGGTGCATGTGAGCCAGCTCAGCCACAAGTTTGTGACCGACGCCCGCGAGGTCGTCAAGACCGGCGACATCGTCAAGGTCAAGGTGATGGAGGTGGACGCAGCCCGCAAGCGCATCGGCCTGAGCATGAAACTGGACGCTGCGCCCCGCCAGGGCGGCGACCGGGGCCCGCGTGACAACCGCTTTGAAGGCGCGGGCCGTGGCCAACAAGCCCCCCGCCGTCGCGACGAGCCGGCCGCGCCATCGGCCATGGCCTCGGCCTTTGCCAAGCTGCAGGGCTTGAAGGGGCGCTAAGGTCCTGATGGTCTTGCCTACAATCCCGCGCACCCTCCACCGACCCCTCTGACCCATGAAGATTCTGCTTTCGAACGACGACGGTTTTCAGGCGCCCGGCATTGCCGCCTTGTACGAGGCGCTGTCCACGATCGCGGAGGTCGAGGTGGTCGCGCCCGAGCACAACAACAGTGCCAAATCCAATGCGCTGACCCTGCATTCGCCGCTGTACGTACACCGCGCCAGCAACGGTTTTCGCTACGTCAATGGCACCCCGGCCGACTGTGTGCACATTGCCCTGACCGGGCTGTTGGGTTACCAGCCGGACCTGGTGGTTTCGGGCATCAACAACGGTGCCAACATGGGGGACGACACGATTTATTCCGGCACCGTGGGCGCAGCGATGGAGGGTTACCTGTTTGGCATCCCGGCCATCGCGTTCTCGCAGGTGGACAAGGGCTGGGGTGAGTTGCAGGCTGCGGCGCAGCAGGCGCGCGTCTTGGTGCAGGAATGCATGGCGCGCCCGCCAGTGCCGAATGCACCGTGGTTGCTCAACGTCAACATTCCCAATCTGCCGCTGGAGGCCTTGCGCCCGCCCAAGGTCTGCCGCCTGGGCCGGCGCCATGCGGCCGAGCGCGTCATCGTCCAGGAAAGCCCCCGGGGCGAGACCATGTACTGGATTGGTGCCGCCGGCTCGGTCAAGGACGATGCCGAGGGCACCGACTTTCATGCCACCGCCCAGGGCCATGTGGCCATCACGCCCCTGCATGTGGACCTGACCGAGCATGCGGGCCTGCCCGCGTGGACCGACTGGGCAGGTCGGGGCGCCTGGGCGCCAGGGGCGCGTTGATGCAGCGCCGTCCAGGCTTCCCGGCCAGACTGGACCTGCCGACCGGCGGCGCTTCTGCCCCCAAGCCCGCCCGGCCAGCGGGCGTGGCCCCCGCCGTACCGCCGTCCGGGCTGGGGCTGGATTCTGCGGCCGTGCGCGCTCGCATGGTGCAGCGCATCGCCCAAGGCGGCGTCACTGCGGCCCCGGTCCTGCACGCGATGGCCGCGGTGGAGCGCCACCGTTTTGTGGACAGCGCATTGGTCAACCAAGCCTACGAAGACACGAGTTTGCCGATTGGCCTGGGCCAGACCATTTCCAAGCCCAGCGTGGTGGCCCGCATGGCCGAACTGCTGGTGCAGGCCGTGCCGCCCGGGCAGGAGCGCCTGGGACGGGTGCTGGAAATTGGCACGGGTTGCGGCTACCAGGCCGCCGTGCTGAGCCACCTGGCCCGCGAGGTCTATACAGTCGAACGCCTGCGCGGCCTGCATGACAAGGCGCGTGACAACCTGCGGCCCTTTCGCTTGGCGAACGTTCATCTGCTCCTGGGCGATGGCATGGTCGGTTACGCCAAGGGTGCACCGTATGCCGCCATCATCGCGGCGGCAGGCGGGGACATGCTGCCTTCGGCCTGGTGCGAGCAGCTGGCGCTGGGAGGGCGCTTGGTGGCGCCCATGGCAGCGGGGGGGCAGCAGGTCTTGCTGGTGGTGGACAAGACGCGCGAGGGCCTTCGCCAGCAGTTGCTGGAGCCCGTGCATTTTGTCCCCTTAAAATCCGGCCTCGCTTAACGCAAGGGAATGTCTATGAAGTTGGGGCGCGGTCTGGTTCTCGGGGTTTCAGTGGCATTGGCCGGTGTGCTGCTCTCGGCGTGCAGCAGCCGTCCGAACAGGGCGCCTGTCGAAGACCGCGGTGCAGCGGTACCTGGCTCTGTCGTGGGCATGGTGCCTGCCAAGCCGCTGCCTGGTGCTGAAAACGCCGGCAAGCCCGGCTACTACACCGTCAAGCCCGGTGACACCCTGATCCGCATCGGCCTGGAACACGGACAAAGCTGGAAAGACATCGCCCGCTGGAGCAACCTGGAAAACCCGAACCTGATCGAGGTGGGCCAAGTGGTGCGTGTGGTGCCGCCCGTCAGCGGTGCCGCCGCCGCAGCAGCCGTTGCCAGCGACACCGGTGTGGTCACCCGGCCCATCGTGCCTTCTGGCGTTGCGCCTGCCTCGGCCAGTGCCACCCCCGCCAAGGGCCTGCCTTCAGCGGCCCCAGCCGGCGAAGACGACGTCCCCTTCGCCTGGCCCGCCAATGGCAGCCTGATCGCCGGTTTCGACGAAGCCCGCAACAAGGGCTACGACATTGCCGGCAAGGCGGGTGACCCGGTCCTGGCGGCAGCCGACGGCCGTGTGGTGTATGCGGGCTCGGGCCTGCGGGGTTACGGCAACCTCATCATCCTCAAGCACAACAACACCTTCCTGACGGCCTACGCCCACAACCAGGCCTTGCTGGTCAAGGAAGACCAGTCGGTTAAGCGCGGTCAGAAGATCGCCGAGATGGGCAGTTCGGACGCGGACCGTGTCAAGCTGCATTTTGAGATCCGCCGCCAGGGCAAGCCGGTCGATCCCTCCCGTTACCTGCCCGCACGCTGAGATGCGGCGATTGCATGCTGGCATGGTCCTGTCGGCTGTCCATGCCGTGACTGGCGGTGTACGCACCGCTCGGCAAGTCCTCTCCTGCCAGGCGCTCCCCGCATGACCACCGCCCCCGCTGAGGATCCAGCGCCTGTCCTGGCCGAAGATGCCCTGGACTGGCTGCAAGAAGAAAGCCCAGAGCTGCGCCAGTTCACCGTAGGCCCGGCGCAGCACGGTGTCCGGTTGGACCAGGCCCTGGTGGAGGCCGTGCCCGAGTTCTCGCGCAGTTACCTGCAACAGCTGATCGCCCAGGGCCTGGTGCGGGTCCAAAATCGGCCTGCCACCAAGCCCGCCCTGCGCGTCAAGGTGGGCGAGGGCCTGTCGATCGAAATGCGGCCCACTTTGCAGAGCCAGGCATTTCGTCCAGAGCCGTTGCCGCTCGCCATCGTCTACGAGGATGAGCACCTGTGCATCGTGAACAAGGCCCCTGGCATGGTGGTCCACCCCGCACCAGGCAATTGGGGGGGGACCTTGCTCAATGCCCTGCTGGCCCGCGACCCCAAGGCGGCGCTGGTGCCACGGGCCGGGATCGTTCACCGCCTGGACAAGGACACCAGTGGCCTGATGGTGGTGGCCCGCACCCGCAGCACCATGGACGCCCTGGTCGCCATGATCGCTGCCCGCAGCGTCGGCCGAAAGTACCTGGCCTTGGCCCACGGCGCCTGGCGTGGCGGCACCCGCACCGTGGAAGCTGCAATTGGCCGTGACCCTCGCAACCGCTTGCGCATGGCAGTGGTGGACCTGGCCCGGGAAGCTGGAAAGCCTGCGCGCACGGACATTGAGTGCCTCGGCGGCACCGCCCAGGGCTGCTGGACCCGTTGCACCCTGCACACCGGCCGCACCCACCAGATTCGGGTGCACATGGCGCACCTGGGTCACCCCTTGCTGGCCGATGCCCTGTATGGCGGTGCTCCTGCTTTTGGCATGCAGCGCCAGGCACTGCATGCCTACCGGTTGGCGTTTCCGCATCCCGTGACGGGGGCTGCCATGGATTTCCGGGCGCCACTGCCCCTCGACATGCAGGCGGTGCTGGCCCAGTGGGGCCTCGGCTACAATCCCGAACTCTTTGAATAAGCCCCTGTGTGGGGCCACGGTTTCGGGATGAAACTGCCCGGCGAAATTCCCCTGAAATTCGCCCTCGTGCATGAACCGCGCTGGCTGCGTGTTCGGCCTCACTCAGAACCTATGAACACCCTGGACGCCAAGCGGATCTTGGAAGCCGCCTTGCTGTGTGCGGCACAACCCGTTTCCCTGCGTGACCTTCGCTTGCTGTTTGACGATGCCCTGGGGGCGGATACGCTCAAGGGCCTGTTACAGGCCCTTCAGCAAGAATGGTCCGTGCGTGGTGTGGAACTGGTGCAGGTGGCTTCCGGATGGCGCTTTCAGAGCCGACCTGAACTGCGCCCGTTTCTGGACAGGCTCCATCCGGAAAAGCCGCCGCGCTACTCCCGAGCCGTGTTGGAAACCCTGGCCATCATTGCGTACCGCCAGCCCGTGACCCGTGGCGACATTGAGGAAATCCGGGGTGTGACGGTCAACAGCCTGATCATCAAGCAACTGGAAGACCGGGGCTGGATCGAGGTGATTGGTTACCGCGAAACGGTTGGCCGTCCGGCCTTGTTTGCCACCACCCGGCATTTTCTGGACGATCTGGGACTGCGTTCGCTGGAAGGGCTTCCCGAACTGCATGAAACCACCCGTGGAGGTGACGCCTTGGAGGCGTTGCTGGCCCCCGAAGCGCTTGCAGACCTGGCGTCGCCACTGACGCAAACCCCTGGGGTGACCCAGGACGAAGAATGAATCCGGCCCTGGGCCGATGGAGAGTGTGATGAATGAACCTGTGTCGATGAGCGGTGACGGTGATGTCCCTGCCACAGCATCTGTGGCCCCGCGCCCCCGCGCACCCAAGGCCCAGCCTTCCCGCAACCGCAAGGCCACGGAGGGCTACGCTTTTGAAGACTTTGTCAGCGGCCGTTTCGATGCAGACGATGCCGAGCCGCCAGCAGCGCTGCCGTCCAAACGCGTGTTGAGCCCCCAGGTGGAAACCCCCAAGCTGCACAAGGTGCTGGCACAGGCCGGGTTGGGCTCCCGGCTCGACATGGAGCAGTTGATCCTCCAAGGCCGGATTTCTGTCAACAACGAACCCGCCCACATTGGCCAGCGGATCCAGTATGGCGACCAGATTCGTGTCAATGGCAAGCCGGTGCATTACCGCATTGACCCTCCTGCGCCCCGGGTGATCGCCTACCACAAGCCCGTGGGCGAGGTGGTGAGCCATGACGATCCACAAAACCGGCCCACCGTTTTCCGTAAGCTCCCCCGTTTGGCCCATGGCAAGTGGCAGTCTGTCGGCCGCTTGGACCTGAACACCGAAGGGCTTTTGCTGTTCACCAGTTCTGGTGAATTGGCGAACAAGCTGATGCATCCCCGGTTTGGTCTGGAGCGCGAATACGCGGTCCGCGTGCTCGGCGCTTTGAGTAACGAAGAGAAGCAGCGCCTGCTCGATGGCGTCACACTGGACGACGGTATGGCCGCTTTTGGTTCCATTGAGGATGGGGGGGGGGAGGGGGCCAACTGCTGGTACCGTGTCACGATCTCTGAGGGGCGCAACCGCGAAGTCCGCCGGATGATGGAGGCCGTGGGGCACGCCGTCAGCCGCCTGATCCGTGTGCGTTACGGTGCGATGGTGTTGCCCCGCGGCCTCAAGCGCGGTGCTTGGCTGGAGCTCGGTGAAGCGGACATTCGTGCCCTGGCCAATGCGGCCGGTGCACTTGCCGCGGCGCGGCCCCACGGTGCGGTGGCAGGGCGTGGACGTCCCGCCACGGGGGGGCGGCCTGGCCGCGGTCGCCCAGCAGCAGTGTCTTCCGCCGAAAACCGCGGACGTTCAGCCACAGGCAGTACGACCCGCAAGGCGCCTGCGGCCCAACCCGATCCAATGAAGACTTCCGTCGGCTACATTGGGCGCGACAGCTTGAGCCGTCACTACAAAGAGCAAAAGCGCCAGGCCGCTGGCAAACGCCGTCCCCGCTGAAGGGGCCACAAGGCCCGTGAGCGGGCCGGAGTGGATGGTTAGAATCGGGCGCTTTGCAATTCGCAAAGAAACAGCTTCCCTCCCTTTATCAGGAATCCAAAATGGCGATTGAACGCACCCTGTCGATTATCAAACCCGATGCCGTGGCCAAGAACGTGATTGGCCAGATCTACGCCCGCTTCGAAGGCGCTGGCCTGAAGATTGCCGCTGCCCGCATGGCCCACCTGTCCCGTGGCGAAGCCGAGCAGTTCTACGCCGTCCACAAGGCCCGTCCTTTCTTCAAGGACTTGGTGGACTTCATGATCTCCGGCCCCGTGATGATCCAGGTCCTGGAAGGTGAGAACGCCATCCTGAAAAACCGTGAGCTGATGGGCGCCACGGACCCCAAGAAGGCCGAAGCAGGCACGATTCGCGCCGACTTTGCCGACAGCATCGATGCCAACGCTGTGCACGGTTCGGACGCCCCTGAGACAGCCGCTGTTGAAGTGGCGTTCTTCTTCCCCGGCATGAACGTTTACAGCCGCTGATTGCAACGTTGCGGCCCGGACTCGCTGCACCAGCGCGAGCGTCGGGCCGTTTTGGTTTCTGGAGCACACAGGCGCACGCAATGCTGACCAATCTTCTTGATCTGGACCTCGACGGTCTGGTCGCTTTTTGTGAGCGGCTGGGGGAAAAGCGTTTCCGTGCAGTGCAGCTCTTTCGCTGGATCCACCAGCGCGGCGCCAGCGACTTCGATGCGATGAGCGATCTTGCCATCGTGTTGCGCCAGAAGCTCAAGTCCTGTGCCACCGTCCAGGGGTTGTCCGTACTGTCGGAGCATGTCTCGGCCGATGGGACCATCAAGTGGCTTTTTGATGTTGGCGGTGGAAATGCCGTGGAGTCCGTGTTCATTCCAGAACAGGACCGTGCCACGCTCTGCATCTCTTCCCAGGCAGGCTGTGCCGTGGGATGCCGTTTCTGCTCCACGGGCCACCAAGGCTTCAGCCGCAACCTCACCACTGGTGAAATCCTGGCCCAGTTGTGGTTTGCTGAGCACACCCTGCGGAAGCGCTTTGGCAGTTCGGAGCGCATCATTTCCAATGTGGTCATGATGGGCATGGGGGAGCCTCTGCAAAACTACACGGCAGTGGTCCCCGCCTTGCGTACGATGCTGGACGACCATGGCTATGGCCTGTCCCGTCGCCGTGTCACGGTGTCCACCTCAGGGGTGGTTCCCATGATGGACCGCTTGGCCGACGATTGCCCAGTGGCCTTGGCGGTCTCCTTGCACGCCCCCAACGATGCTTTGCGAGATTCGCTGGTTCCCTTGAATCGAAAGTACCCACTGGACGAGTTGATGGCGGCTTGTGTGCGCTACCTTGCCCATGCCCCTCGGGACTTCATCACCTTTGAATACTGCATGCTCGATGGTGTCAACGACACCCCAGACCATGCACAGCAGTTGCTCTCTTTGCTCCGCAGCATGGAGCCCCAAGGATTGCGCAGCAAGCTGAACCTGATTCCGTTTAATCCTTTCCCGGAATCGGGTTTGCTGCGGTCCAAGCCCGCCCAGGTGACCGCTTTCGCCAAGGTCCTGAGCGATGCTGGCGTTGTCACCACCGTCCGTAAAACCCGAGGCGATGACATCGATGCCGCTTGCGGTCAGTTGGCCGGTGATGTCAAGGACCGCACTCGGGCTGTCGAGCGCATGGCGCGTCAGCGGCAAATTCCGATTCGGGCTGTGTGAGCATGGGCGCTGTGAAAGTCCTGGCCCTGCTCTGGCACCAGAGCGCTCCCCGTTCGCTGGTCTATGGAGTCTCCCTGTGCGCGGTGCTTGCGCTGGCCGCATGTGCGGGCGGTGGGGGGGGGGCTGTGGCGCGCCTGGACGAGGGTTTTGGCGGTACCGCCATGGATTCACCGGACCGCGCCGAAGTGCGTCGCCGTGCCCAGATCCGCCTGGAGCTTGCGGCCAATTACTTTGACGCTGGCCAAGACAGAGTGGCCCTGGAGGAACTTCAGCAGGCCATTGCCCTGGATCCCCAGTCGGCCGATGCCCACAACCTCCGTGCGCTGGTGCAGATGCGTCTTGGCAATACAGCAGAGGCCGAGGCCAGTTTTCTGCGTGCACAGGCCTTGCGTCCCGGCGATGCAGACATTGCCCACAACCATGCCTGGTTCTTGTGCCAGAACCGGCGCTATGCTGCTGCGCAGGCCCAGTTTGCGCAAGCCCTGGCCCAACCGGCCTACCGTGCCAAGGCCAAAACCTGGATGGCCCAGGGTGTCTGTTGGGCAGACGAGGGCAAACTGGCTGACGCGGAACGTGCCTTGCTCAAGGCCTACGAGTTTGAGACGGCCAACCCCGTGATTTCTTACCACCTCGCCTCAGTGTTGTACCGGGTGAGGGACCACAAGCGTGCCCAGTTTTACATTCGACGCCTGAACAACAGCGAGTTCTCCAATGCCGAATCCCTGCTGCTCGGGATCAAGGTTGAAAACGCCCTGGGCAATGCCCTGTCGGTTCAGCAACTGTCCAGCCAGCTGAAGAAGCGCTATCCCGAGTCGCGCGAATGGCTGGAGGTCGAGCGTGACAAGATCCACGATTGATGGCGAGATGTCCATGAAACAAGAACGGTCGGCGCCGGACGCTGACGTCACCCCCATTCCGATGCCTGCCCCCTTGCCGCGCCGCTCCTTGCAGGTGCCTGTAGCCTGGGGCGAGCGCGTGGTCACGATTGGTGGCGATGCCCCGGTCCGGATTCAGTCCATGACCAACACGGATACCGTGAACGTGATTGAAACTGCCATTCAAATCAAAGAGCTTGCCTTGGCGGGCTCCGAACTGGTACGCATCACGGTCAACACGCCAGAGGCTGCAGCTGCGGTACCCCATGTGCGCGAGCAACTGGACCGCATGGGCATTGATGTGCCCCTGGTCGGTGATTTCCATTACAACGGCCATCAGCTTCTGTCGGACTATCCAGCGTGCGCGCAGGCCTTGTCCAAATACCGCATCAATCCCGGCAACGTTGGGAAAGGTGCAAAACGGGACAAGCAGTTCGGGCAGATGATTGATGCCGCAATGCGCTGGAACAAGCCGGTGCGCATAGGCGTGAACTGGGGCAGCCTCGACCAGGAGTTGCTGGGCGAACTGATGGACCAGAACATGGCCCGAGCAAAGCCTTGGGATGTTCGTCAGGTCATGTACGAAGCCTTGGTCACGTCGGCCCTGGGATCTGCCCAGCAGGCGCAAGCCCTGGGCATGCGTGCGGACCAGATCATTTTGTCCTGCAAGGTCAGCGCCGTCCAGGATTTGATCGCGGTTTACCGCGAGTTGGCCCGGCGCAGCGATTACGCCTTGCACCTGGGTTTGACGGAGGCAGGGATGGGCACCAAGGGGGCCGTCGCTTCCACTGCTGCCCTGTCGGTGCTGCTGCAAGAGGGGATTGGCGACACCATTCGGGTCTCCCTGACCCCTCAGCCTGGAGAGGCGCGAACCCAGGAAGTGGTGGTCGCTGCGGAAATCCTGCAGGCCATGGGCATGCGCACTTATGTGCCCAGCGTCACTGCCTGTCCCGGATGCGGTCGTACCACCAGCACCACCTTTCAAACCCTGGCCAAGCAAATCGATGATTTTCTCCGTGCCAAGATTGTGGAGTGGCGTGCGCAGTACCCGGGTGTGGAGTCCTTGAAAGTGGCGGTCATGGGGTGCATTGTCAATGGCCCTGGGGAGAGCAAGCATGCTGATATCGGCATCAGCCTTCCCGGCACAGGCGAGACGCCTGCAGCGCCTGTCTTCATTGACGGAGAGAAAGCAATGACCTTGCGCGGAGAGGGCATCGCAGATGAATTCCAGAAGATCGTTGAAAGCTATGTGGTCCGGCGTTTCGGTCCGTCCCATTCCCTGTGAAGCCTTGAAGTGAGTTGTGAACCAGTGACTACGGAAGTTGAAAAAAACACGCGCAAGACCGAGAAGATGTCTGCAGTCAAGGGCATGAATGACATCTTGCCACCCCACTCGGCGCAATGGGAATGGCTGGAGTCCAAAGTTCGCTCCCTGATGGCCCTGTACGCCTACCGAAACATCCGTACGCCCATCCTCGAACATACCCCGCTTTTTGTGCGCAGCCTGGGCGAGGTGACAGACATTGTTGAAAAAGAGATGTACTCGTTTGAGGATCGCCTCAATGGAGAGCAACTCACCCTGCGGCCTGAGGCGACCGCAGGTGTGGTGCGTGCGGTGGTCGAGCATTCGCTGCTGTATGACGGTGGCAAGCGCCTCTACTACATGGGCCCGATGTTTCGCCACGAGCGCCCCCAGCGTGGCCGTTACCGTCAGTTTCACCAAATTGGCGCAGAAGCCCTGGGTTTTCAGGGGGCTGAGGTGGATGCGGAACTGATCCTTTTGGCGTCGGCCTTGTGGCGGGAACTGGGCCTGGCGGACGTCCGGTTGGAGCTCAACAGCCTGGGCCAGCCTGCAGAACGCAAGGCCCACCGCGCTGCCTTGATCGCCTACTTGGAGAACCACGCGGACCTGTTGGACGACGACGCGCGCCGGCGCCTCTACACCAACCCACTGCGCATTCTTGATACCAAGAACCCGCAATTGCAGGAGCTGGTCGCGAAGGCCCCTGTGCTCCTGGATTATCTGGGAGAGGAATCGCTGCGCCACTTTGAAGCGGTGAAAGCCATCCTTGATGCCAACGGGGTTGCATGGCATTTCAATCCCCGGTTGGTTCGCGGCATGGACTATTACAACCTCACGGTATTCGAGTTTGTGACCGATCAACTGGGTTCTCAGGGAACCATTTGCGGTGGTGGGCGCTACGACTATCTGATCGAGCAAGTGGGTGGCAAACCTGCGCCTGCGGTGGGGTGGGCCCTGGGTGTCGAGCGTGTTCTAGAACTTTTGAAGGAGCAGCACAAGGCACCGTACACCCCAGCCCTGCACGCGTATGCCGTGGTGCAAGAAGCCAAGGACCTGCCCAGGGCCGTGGCGGTGGTCGAGGGCCTACGCGCCCAGGGCATCGCAGTGCAAATGCACACCAGTGCTGCAGAAGGAGCTGGCATGGGAAGCTTGAAGTCTCAGTTCAAGAAAGCCGATGCCAGCGGTGCAGCATTTGCGCTGATTTTTGGCTCTGATGAAATGAGTCGCGGAGTGGTGAAGGTCAAGTCTCTGCGCTTGCAGGACATGCCACAGCCCGAGTTCGCGGTGCGTGACATTGCCGCCCTGGCCAACCAACTTTCTCAGTGAGTCTTCGCAATGGCAACGCATCTCGATCTTGAAGAGCAGGAACAAATCGACCAGCTCAAACACTTTTGGAAAAGGTGGGGGTCCTTGATTTCCACCTTGGTGCTGACGGTGCTGGTTGCATTCAGTGCCTGGAACGGGTATCAGTACTGGAAACGGACCCAGGCCAGCCAGGCAGCTGCCTTGTTGGATGCAGTCACCGATGCAGCCCTTGCCCCTGGTGATGCGACCCGTGTGCGTCAAGCAGCCGGCGACCTGCGCGGAAAATACGCCGGCACTGCGCAGGCAGTTCACGGGAACCTGATGGCTGCCAAATTCTTCGCAGAGACTGGCGATGCCGCTGCCGCAAAAGAGACCTTGGCCTGGGTTGCAGGCCAATCGGGTGACGAGGGCGCGCAGGCTGTTGCCAAATTGCGTCTTGTTGCCATGCACCTCGATGCCCAGGCCTATGACGAGGCGTTGAAGGTTCTCGGTACGGCCTTTCCAGCCACGTTTGCTGCCCTGGTACAGGAGCGCAAGGGTGATGTGCTGGCACTCCAAGGAAAGTCCCGCGAAGCCGCAGCGGCCTACCAGGAGGCCATGGCCAGCATGGACAAGGGCATCGAGTACCGTCGTATGTTGGAGGTCAAGGCGGAAGCTCTGGGCGCAGTCCCTTGAGCCGTCGCCGCCGTTTTTGGAGTGCACCATGAGCATCCTGCCATCTTTTCAAGCTGCACGCAGATTGCAGCGCCTTGCCAGTCTGCGCCTTGTATTCCTGTCCTCCATCACCCTGGTGGCGTCGCTTAGTGGGTGCTCGCTCCTTCCGGCGCGAGCCCCGTCGGCTGCACCAGTGGAGATGCCTGCCAAGCTGGCTTTGTTGGGCGTTCAGCAGGCCTGGACGGAGAAACTGGGAGGCGAGGTGTCCGGACCGCTGGTGCCATCGGTTTCCCGCCAGTCCCTTACCTTGGCCGGCACACAGGGACAGCTGGTTTCGCTCGATGCCAAGACGGGACAGGCCTTGTGGCGAGCCCATTTGAAGGAACCCTTGTCGGCGGGCGTCGGTGGTGACGGCCATTTGGCCGCCGTGGTGACACGCGCCAATACTTTGGTTGTTATGGAGGCAGGAAAAGAGAAATGGCGCACGACCTTGCCCTCCCAGTCGTTCACACCACCTTTGGTGGCTGGCGGGCGTGTATTTGCCCTGACTGCAGAGCGCACAGTTCTTGCCTTTGACGCAGACAATGGCCGCAAGCTGTGGGATCTGGTGCGGCCCGCCGAGCCTTTGGCCCTTCGGCAGGCAGGTGTGTTGTTGGCTTGGGGCGACACCCTGGTCACAGGCGTGGCGGGCCGGTTTGTTGGCATTGACCCTGACAGTGGTCGGATCCTCTGGGATGCACCCGTGGCCGCCTCGCGCGGTGCCAACGACGTGGAGCGCCTTGTGGATCTGGTAGGGGGTGTTGCGCGTGTGGACTCCCAACTGTGTGCCCGCGCTTTCCAGACAGCCATCGGTTGCGTGGATGCACGCCGTGGAACACTGTTGTGGACCCAGGCTGCCAACGGTGTTCAGGGACTGCATGCGGACGCCGACACCCTGGTGGGGACCGAGAGCAATGGCATGGTGCTGGCTTGGAACCGCCGGGACGGGAAGCCGCGTTGGACCTCTGACCGTTTCAAGCTGCGTAAGCTGACAGCGCCCCTGGTACTGGGCCGTTCTGTGGTTTTTGGCGACCAGACCGGCGCTGTGTATTTTGTGTCTCGTGAAGACGGTTCACTGTTGAACAAGTTGGTGCTGGACAGTTCCGGGATCGCTTTTGCGCCTGTGAATGTCGCAGACACCCTGGTCGTGGTCACCCGCAGTGGTGGTATCCACGCCTTCCGCCCAGATTGAGGCATGAGAGAGATATGAAACCAGTGATTGCCCTGGTGGGCCGGCCCAACGTGGGTAAGTCCACCCTTTTTAACCGGCTCACGAAGTCCCGCGATGCCATCGTTGCAGACTTTGCTGGTCTCACCCGGGATCGGCATTACGGTGCAGGGCGCTCGGGCAAGCACGACTACATCGTGATCGATACCGGGGGCTTTGAGCCGGATGCCTCATCGGGCATCTATCGGGAAATGGCCAAACAGACACGGCAGGCGGTCGCAGAGTCCGATGTGGTCGTGTTCGTTGTCGACGCCCGTGCAGGTCTGTCTGCCCAGGACCATGACATTGCCAACTACCTGCGCCGCTTGGGGAAGCCTTGCCTGTTGGTTGCGAACAAGGCTGAAGGGATGGTGCAAGGGCACCAATTGGCCGAGTTCTATGAACTTGGCTTGGGAGAGGTGTACCCCATCTCCGCTGCGCATGGCCAAGGGATTCGCGGCCTGGTCGACCTGGCCCTGGAGCCCTTGCACCTGCCCGAAGACCTTGAGGGCAGCACCGACACAGCGGATGCCACGGTCAAGTTGGCAGTGGCTGGACGTCCCAACGTGGGCAAGTCAACCTTGATCAACACCTGGTTGGGTGAGGAACGGCTTGTGGCATTCGACATGCCAGGAACCACCCGGGATGCGATCAGTGTTCCGTTTGAGCACAACGGCCAGCGTTTTGAGTTGATCGACACGGCGGGTCTTCGGCGCAAAGGCAAGGTGTTTGAAGCCATCGAAAAGTTCTCTGTGGTGAAGACCTTGCAGGCGATCGATTCTGCGAACGTGGTGTTGCTCCTGATTGATGCGACCCAGGGCGTCACGGACCAGGATGCCCATATTGCGGGCTACATCCTGGAAAGCGGCAGGGCAGTGGTCATTGCCATCAACAAATGGGATGCCGTTGACGACTACCAGCGGCAACTGTTGGAGCGCTCCATCGAAAGCCGGTTGGGATTTCTGAAGTTCGCTGCAGTTCATTACATTTCTGCCATCAAGCGTCAGGGGCTCGGCCCGTTGTGGAACTCCATCGCGCAGGCCCATCAGGCCGCCACCTGTAAGATGCCAACCCCTGTGTTGACACGCTTGCTTCAGGAGGCCGTTCAGTTCCAGGCGCCCAAGCGCTCGGGCATGTTTCGTCCAAAAATGCGCTATGCCCACCAGGGAGGCATGAATCCCCCAGTCATCGTGATCCATGGCAACTCTCTCGACCACGTAACCCAGGCTTACAAGCGCTATCTGGAGGGTCGGTTTCGCAAGGAGTTCAATTTGATTGGCACTCCGCTGCGGATCGAGATGAAAACTTCCCAGAATCCCTTCGCCGAACAGGGTGAGGCGTGAGGGCAAGCACTTGCAACGTGTAGGTCCTTGCGGGGATGAGGTCTTTCATGCCGATTCGCTGTGGTAAGGTGACGGTTTACAACTACATCGAACACGGACAATATCGTGAGCAATAAAGGCCAACTTCTCCAAGATCCCTTCCTGAATGCGCTGCGCCGTGAGCACGTACCGGTTTCCATCTACCTGGTCAACGGCATCAAGCTTCAGGGGCAGATTGAATCTTTCGATCAATACGTCGTTCTGCTGCGCAATACGGTCACCCAGATGGTTTACAAGCATGCCATTTCTACCATCGTGCCCGGCCGCGCTGTCAATTTTGTGAACGAACTCGCCGCTGAAACAGGTTCTGCTGTTCCTGCCAAGTGACGCCCTGATATCTCTGTTTTTCGGATCACTGGCTACGACAGGACCTTCTGATTTGTCTTTAAGTTTGACCGATCCGTCCATCAAGCCGCCCGTGCTGCTGGTTGGGGTCGATTTCGGATTACCGCATTTTGATGCTGCCCTGGGTGAGCTCGGTTTGCTGGCCCAAACAGCCGGTCTGCAACCAGTCGCTCGCTTGGTGTGCAAGCGCAAGGCACCTGATCCTGCACTTTTCATCGGCTCTGGAAAAGCCGATGAACTGGCCGAATTGGCTCGCATGCACCAAGCGGTTGAAGTGCTTTTTGACCAAGCCCTCAGTCCTGCGCAGCAGCGCAATCTGGAGCGCCACTTGCAGTTGCCGGTGACGGACCGCACGCTCCTGATTCTGGAGATTTTTGCCCAACGTGCGAGAAGCCACGAAGGCAAACTGCAGGTCGAGCTTGCCCGACTGCAGTACCTGAGTACCCGGCTCGTACGCCGATGGTCTCACCTGGAGCGCCAGCGAGGGGGCATTGGTGCTCGGGGCGGGCCTGGCGAGACCCAGATCGAGTTGGACCGCCGGATGATTGGCGAGGCCATCAAGCGTACCCGCGAGCGCTTGTCCAAGGTTGAGCGCCAGCGCAACACCCAGCGCCGGCAACGTGAACGCCGTGGCATGTTCCGCGTGTCGTTGGTGGGATACACCAATGCAGGAAAGTCCACTTTGTTCAATGCCCTGGTCAAGGCCCGGGCCTACGCCGCAGACCAACTCTTTGCCACGCTCGACACGACTACCCGCCAGCTTTACCTGGTTGAGGCCCAGGAAAGCGTCTCGCTGTCAGACACTGTCGGTTTTATTCGGGACCTGCCACACGGACTGGTGAATGCCTTTCGTGCCACTTTGCAGGAAACGATTGATGCAGACCTGTTGCTGCATGTGGTTGATGCATCCAGTCCTGAATATCCAGAACACATCCAGCGTGTACAGAGCGTACTTGCCGAAATCCAGGCAGATGACATTCCCCAGATCTTGGTGTTCAACAAGTTGGATGCGCTGGCTCCACACCAGCGCCCGGCGGAACTTGAAGACACATATGAAGTCCAGGGTCATCAAGTTTCCCGTATCTTCCTGAGTGCCCAAACCGGAGAGGGGTTGCCTGCCTTGCGGCAGGCCATTGCCGCCAGTCTGCAGCCGGAGACAGACCGGGAAGGTTGAGGCGGGTTTCACGGACTGTTGAATGTCCACCGTTGATTGATTGGCACCTATGCTGTTGCGCAATATCCAAAATATTTTTAATTTGAACGATCCCCGCTGGGGCAGGGGGGGTAGTTCAGAGGAAAGCAAGCCTGACCCTTCTGAAGAAGGCAAGCCACCCTCTGGACCGTTCGGCTCTTCCAACCGCGGACGCGGCAGTGGAGGTCAGCCCCCAGACCTTGATGAACTCTGGCGTGACCTCAACCAAAAGCTCAGCCGTCTCATGGGCGGGGATGGTGGGCGACGCGGTGCGCCAGGTGGCTCGCCCTCCGATCCACAGGCTGGAAAAATGGGGCTCGGCCTTGTTTTGGGGGTGGCCTTGCTCATTTGGTTGGGCACCGGGGTCTTTATCGTCCAGGAAGGCCAGCAGGCGGTGATTACCCGCTTTGGGAAATACCAGTCCACCCAAGGGGCAGGTTTCAATTGGCGTCTGCCCTATCCGTTTGAACGCCATGAATTGGTGTTCGTGACGCAGATTCGTTCGGTCGATGTGGGCCGCGATGTCGTGATCAAGAGCACAGGCCTGCGTGAGTCCGCCATGCTCACCGAAGACGAGAACATTGTCGAAATCAAGTTTGCGGTTCAGTACCGGCTCAACGATGCGCGGGCTTGGTTGTTCGAGAGCAAGAATCCCACCGACGCCGTGGTTCAGGCGGCTGAAACTGCAGTCCGCGAGGTCGTTGGAAAGATGCGCATGGACACAGCCCTGGCCGAAGAACGAGACCAGATCGCTCCCCGCGTGCGGACCTTGATGCAAACCATCCTGGACCGTTACAAGGTGGGTGTCGAAGTGGTTGGGATTAACTTGCAGCAAGGAGGGGTCCGTCCCCCCGAGCAGGTACAGGCATCGTTTGACGATGTACTCAAGGCGGGCCAGGAGCGCGAACGCGCCAAAAACGAAGCCCAGGCTTATGCCAACGATGTCATTCCCCGCGCCATCGGTACGGCGTCCAGGCTCCAGGAAGAGGCGGCTGCTTACAAGGCCCGTATTGCGGCGCAAGCCCAGGGCGATGCCCAGCGTTTTGCGGCCATCCTGACGGAATACCAAAAGGCACCGCAGGTGACACGCGATCGCATGTACCTTGAGGCCATGCAACAGATCTACGGTAACGTGACCAAGGTATTGGTCGAGTCTCGCCAAGGATCGAACCTGCTCTACTTGCCACTGGACAAGATTGTGCAAGGCGTCTCGGCGAATGTATCCCAAGGTGCGGGAGGCGGAGATTCGGGTGCCAATCCAGTCCTCCCGGTTTCACCTGTGTCCCCTGCAGCAGGTCCCGTGACAGACCCGCGTACCCGTGACCAGGGCCGCACCCGCGACCGTGAGTCGCGTTGATTGAAGGAGATGGCAACGTGAATCGATTGGGAATCCTCGCTGCTGCGGTCATGTTGGCTGTGGCCCTGATGAACTCTATGCTCTACGTGGTGGACCAGCGTCAGTTCGGGGTGCTTTATGCCCTCGGACAGATCAAGGCAGTGATCACCGAGCCGGGTCTGAACTTCAAGCTACCCCCTCCCTTCCAGAACGTCACCTACATCGACAAGCGCCTTTTGACCTTGGACAGCACGGACACCGAACCCATGCTGACGGCAGAAAAGCAGCGTGTCGTGATCGATTGGTATGTGCGTTGGCGTATTTCCGAACCCTCCGACTACATCCGCAACGTGGGTTCTGACGAAGGCGCGGGTGCATTGCAATTGAACCGTGTTGTGCGAAATGCCTTCCAGGAAGAGATCAACAAGCGCACTGTGAAAGAGTTGCTCTCCCAAGAGCGCGAGGCATTGATGGCCGATGTCAAGGCTGAAGTGCTGGAGAAAGTTCGGGGCGACCGTCCGTGGGGTGTGGATGTGGTGGATGTGCGCATCACCCGTGTTGACTATGTGGAGGCCATCACCGAGTCGGTTTACCGCCGCATGGAGGCTGAGCGCAAGCGGGTGGCCAACGAACTGCGCTCCACTGGTGCGGCAGAGGGCGAAAAGATCCGTGCCGATGCAGATCGGCAGCGCGAAATCACGATTGCCAATGCTTACCGCGATGCCCAGAAAATCAAGGGGCAGGGCGATGCAGAAGCTGCCCGGACCTATGCCGAGGCCTTCGGCAAGGACCCCCAGTTCGCACAGTTCTATCGCAGTCTGGAGGCCTACAAAGCCAGTTTTGCCACCAAGGGCGATGTGATGGTGCTTGACCCTGGTAGTTCAGAGTTCTTCAAAGCCTTCCGGGGTCCTTCCGGGGCTGCGGCGGTCGCTGGACCACGCAAATGATCCCTCTCAACCGGCGTGACTTGAAAGCCGCTTGCGCTTGAACCGTTAAAATCTGAGGTTTCATCCCAATCGATACTTTCATGTCCGCCTGGATCCTTCCGGATCACATTGCCGATGTGCTTCCCTCGGAAGCGCGCCACATCGAAGAACTGCGTCGCATCCTCCTGGACACCGCACGAAGCTACGGCTACGAGCTGGTTTCTCCCCCGATGCTGGAGTACCTGACCTCGCTGCTCACCGGCACAGGGGAGCAGCTGGGTTTACAGACCTTCAAACTGGTGGACCAACTCTCCGGTCGCACCATGGGGCTGCGTGCTGACACCACCCCCCAGGTCGCCCGCATTGATGCCCACCTTTTGAACCGTCGCGGTGTCACCCGCCTGTGCTACTGTGGACCAGTGCTGCATACGCAGCCTGAGCGTCCCCATGCCACCCGTGAGCCCCTGCAGTTCGGCGCCGAGATCTATGGGCATGCAGGCCCAGAAGCAGACCTCGAAACTTTGCAACTGGCTTTGGCATGCCTGCGCCGTGTCCAGGTTCATGGTGTCCATGTTGACCTTGCTGACGTGCGCATTGCACACCGCTTGCTGGCTGACCTCCCTAAGGCGAGCCCATTGCGGCAGGACATCCATGCGGCGTTGGCTGCCAAAGACGCGGCCGGACTTTCCAGCTTGACCAAAGGCCTGCCTGCGATCTCCCAGGACGGCTTGTTGGCCCTCTTGGATTTGTACGGCGATTGCACCGTGCTGGCCGCCGCACGCACAGCCCTTCGCCATGTTCCCGATGCAGAAAAGGTGATTGCGCACCTCGACTGGCTTGCTTCTCGCTTGAGCAGTGAGGGCGTTGCTGTGTCGTTTGACTTCGCAGACCTGCCCGGCTATGCCTACTACAGCGGAACCCGGTTCGGTATTTACGCCCGGGGTGCCAGCGATGTCCTGGTGCGGGGCGGTCGATACGACGAGGTGGGGGCCGTGTTTGGCCGTAACCGCCCCGCCGCAGGGTTCAGTCTGGACATCAAGCAATTGGTACCCCTCTTGCCGGAAGCGTTGGTACGCCCCGCGATCCGAGCACCTTGGCAGGATTCAGATGCACTGAACAAAGTGATTGCATCGTTGCGTTCCCAGGGAGAAACCGTCGTGTGCGTCATGCCTGGCCATGGGCATGAGATCGAGGAGTTCCAGTGCGATCGTGAACTGGTGGAACAACTGTCTGGCGAATGGGTCGTCAGGGCAATTTGATCAATTGATTTGGAATTGGGTGAGAGATGAAAGCTAGCAATGGTCGCAACGTGGTTGTCGTGGGAACCCAGTGGGGCGACGAAGGCAAGGGCAAGTTGGTGGACTGGCTCACCGAGAGCGCCGAGGGTGTCGTGCGCTTTCAAGGCGGCCACAACGCCGGCCACACCTTGGTCATCAATGGTGTGAAAACCGCCTTGCACCTGATCCCCAGTGGCATCATGCGCCCGGGCGTCAAGTGCTACATCGGCAACGGCGTGGTGCTGTCTGCCGCCAAGCTCTTTGAAGAGATTGAAGGCCTGGAAAAAGCTGGGGTGGACGTGCGCTCCCGCCTGCGCATCAGCGAGGCTTGCCCCCTGATTTTGCCCTTCCATGCGGCGCTGGATGTGGCCCGTGAAATGGCCCGTGAGCAGGGCGGCACTGAGAAAATCGGCACTACGGGCCGCGGCATCGGCCCTGCCTATGAAGACAAGATCGCTCGCCGTGCGCTGCGCGTGCAGGACCTGAAATACCCCGAGCGCTTTGCCGCCAAGCTGCGCGAACTGCTGACGCTTCACAACCATGTGCTGTCCACCTTTCTGGGCTCTGAAAAGCTGGCCTTTGCTGAGACCCTGAAGCCGTACCTGAAAGACGGTCAGATCCAGTTCGAGCCGGTCTATCAGGAAGCGATGCGCCACGCCGAATTGCTCAAGCCGATGATGGCCGACGTGTCGCGCGAGCTGAACGAAGCCCACAAGGCCGGCGCCAGCCTCTTGTTCGAAGGTGCCCAGGGCACTTTGCTGGACGTGGACCACGGCACCTACCCCTATGTCACTTCCAGCAATTGCGTCGCCGGCAATGCCGCTGCCGGTGCAGGCGTGGGGCCTGGTCTGTTGCACTACGTACTGGGCATCACCAAAGCCTATTGCACCCGCGTGGGTGGTGGCCCGTTCCCGACGGAATTGGAATGGGAAAAGCCCGGTACCCCCGGTTACCACATGAGCACCGTGGGCGCTGAAAAAGGCGTGACTACCGGCCGCAGCCGCCGTTGTGGCTGGTTTGATGCCGCTTTGCTCAAGCGCAGCGCCCAAGTCAATGGCCTGTCTGGCCTTTGCATCACCAAACTCGACGTGCTGGATGGCCTGGAGTCCCTGCAACTGTGTGTCGGCTATCAGCTGGACGGTGAAACCATTGACCTACTGCCCATGGGGGCCGACGAGATTTCCCGCTGCATCCCCATTTATGAAACCATGGCAGGCTGGTCTGAGCCCACCGTCGGTGTCACCGACTACGCAAAGTTGCCACCCAATGCCCGCCGTTATCTGGAGCGCATTGCCGAAGTGACGGGCGTGCCGATTGCCATTGTCTCGACCAGTCCAGACCGCGACCACACCATCGTGATGCAGAATCCTTACGCAGCCTGAATTTCTCAGGACCGGATCCTCCCATCCCCAGGCTGAAAAGCCTGGGGATTTTTCTTTATAGATTATTGGAAATGGGGTGCGCCAATGTTGACTGAAGATGGAAAGCACCTCTACGTCAGTCATGAGGAATACCACGGCCTGATTGAGCGCTTGGCGGTCCAGATCCATGCGTCTGGCTGGCGTTTCGACACTGTGCTGTGCCTAGCCCGGGGTGGCCTTCGTCCGGGCGATGTGCTCAGCCGAATTTTTGACAGGCCTTTGGCCATCCTCTCGGTGCGTTCTTACCGGGAGAACGCAGGCACTGTGCAAGGGGTACTCCAGATTGGCCAGCATGTCACGCACCCCGCGTCCGTCATTGCAGGTGCCGTCTTGCTGGTAGATGACTTGGTGGATTCTGGGGTGACACTGCAGCAGGTGCAGCAGCACCTGAGAGCGCATTACCCTGCCATCACCGCGGTGCGATCGGCTGTGGTTTGGTCCAAGGCCATTTCAAGATTTCAGCCTGATTACGTGGTCGAACGGCTCCCCAGTAACCCCTGGATCCATCAGCCTTTTGAGGCCTACGACGCGTGTGGCATTGACAAGCTGCTGCAAAAGTGGGGTGCCTGACCTGCCCCTGCCAGACTGCGGCTGGTCGGTCACCCACCTGGGCGCGGTCTGCCTTGGGCCTGACGCATCCAGATACATCTTGTTTCTTTGTCTCTGCGGCTTTTTCCACAGGCACACCCCTAAAATCCTGGGCTGGTCCGTTCATACCGAAGGAGTACTTGCATGGCGACCCTCAAAAGCCTCAATGACGTTCAAAAAATTTACGTTGCGTTCTACCACCGTCCCGCAGACTCTGCCGGCCAAGTTTTCTGGGCCGATCGCCTGGACGCTGCCAACGGTTCGCTGGACGAAATCATCAACGGTTTTGCCAATTCCACCGAAGCCGCACAGCGTTATTTCCCTGGCAGCGCTGCCGGCAGCACGCTGAATGACCTGGTCAACAGCAGCAACATCGGCAATGTGATCGAGCAGATCTACCAAAGTCTGCTGGGCCGCCCTGCAGACGCTGGTGGGAAACAGTTCTATGTCGACGGCTTCAACAACGGCACGTTCACGCCTGGGACGATTGCTCTGGCCGTGGTCAACGGCGTGCAAAACGAAGATGTTGCGCTGATCAACAACAAATTGGCCCTCGCACAGACCTTCAGCAACATTGTGGACGGTCGTAATTTGACCAACGCCCAGTACGGTCGCGGGTCAGTGTTTGACGCTACCTACAGCGGCGACAACGACGCGCAGGCAGCCCGTGAATTTCTGAGCACCAGTGCCACGGGTGTCACCTCGGAACAAGCACTGCAGTTCATCAAAAGTACGATTGCCAATGTGGGCGATCCCATCTTGGCCTCTGTGAAGGTTGGTACTCCTGGCGCAGACCTGCTTCAAGGCGGCCGCGGTAGCGACAACCTGATTGGTGGCGCTGGCGATGACACTTTGGTCGGTGGTGCTGGAAACGACACCCTGGACGGTGGCGCTGGTTCTGACACCTTTGTTTTTGCAGCCACGGCTGCTGCCAACGGCATCGACACCATTACTGGTTTCTCTGCCGGCGTGGGGGGGGATGTGATGAATTTCACCGCATTCCTGGGCACCCCTTCCGTCAAATACGACGCGCCGATCCTCACCGTGACCAAGGGCGGCGGCGGTCTGCTTGGCAACCTGCTGGGCAGCTTGACCACCCTACTGACCGACTCCGACACCGCCCCCAACGACGACATGGATGCCGCACTGAGCCAGGGCGGCCTGCTCAGCACAGTGGGTGGTGGCGTGACTGGTCTGCTCGGCCCTATCACCGGGAAGCAACTCAACGACACCGTGAACGTCCTGGTCTCCGATCTGACCGCCACCAACTTCGCCAACGGAACCATCGCCACCTTGAAGGTGCTGGCCACAGAAACCACCGACGGCAGCACCGTCACCGAAGGCTTCATTGGCACGCAGTTTGGCGGTACCACCGGCGTCTTCGCAGTGCCTGAAGTGGGCGAAAAGTACGTGCTCCTGGCCAGCGTGGAAGCCGATGCGACCAACGCAGCGACCCTGCCCAACGGCGCACCGGTCCACATCTTCTATGTGGAATACGACGCGGCGGCCGCCAACAACGCCAAGGTCACCCTGGTTGGCACCGCCAACCTGGGCGCTGGCAACGACGTGGACAACCTCGTGGCTGCCAACTTCGCTTAAAGCACGGAGGGCCTGCAGGCGCTGCTTTCATTGCGCCTGCAACGGTCCACGCAAACAAAAACCGCCCAGACCAGAAATGGTGTGGGCGGTTTGCTATTGGGCGCCTGGGCGCCTCTCTTCAAAGATCAGAAGGGCGCCTCATCCTTGGGCGCAGTGGTGGATGGGACGACCTCGTTGCTCTGGCCAAGAGTGTCCGGGGTGGTGGTGTCTTCCAGTGCGGCGATGGGCTGCGCTTCCGGGGCCGCTTCTGTCGCGCCTTCGTTCCAGGGCACGGTCGCTTGGCGAATCGCCGCCTTGTCGCCGGCACCCGCAAACTTGCTGTACTTGCCCAGAATGGACACCAGCTGGCCATAGACGCGCGGGGTGGCGGCCAGGCACTCGCGCTGTTCCAGGTAGTCGGCTTCGCCAGTGAAGTTCCCAACCAGGCCACCCGCTTCGGTCACCAGCAGGCTGCCGGCGGCCACGTCCCAGATGCTCAGGCCTGTCTCGAAGAAGCCGTCGCAGAAACCCGCCGCCACATAGGCCAGGTCCAGCGCAGCGGCGCCTGGGCGGCGCAGGCCGGCGGTGCGGGGCATCACGTCGGCCATCATCATCAGGTAGCTCTTGAAGTTGTCGCCGGGGCGGAAAGGGAAGCCCGTGGAGACCAGGCTGTCCTTCAACTGGGTGCGCTTGCTGACGCGGATGCGCTTTTCGTTCATGAACGCGCCGCGGCCGCGCGTGGCGGTGAACAGGTCGTTGCGGCTGGGGTCATAGACCACCGCCTGCTCGATCTTGCCCTTGACGCTCAAAGCGATGCTCACGGCATACACCGGAAAGCCATGCAAAAAGTTGGTGGTGCCATCCAGCGGATCGATGATCCAGACGTAGTCGGAATCCTTGGCGCCATGCTCACTGCCACTTTCTTCGGCCAGGATGCCGTGGCCAGGGTAGGCCGTCAGCAGCGTGTCGATGATGATTTGCTCGGCCGCGTGGTCCACTTCGCTCACAAAGTCGTTCACCTGCTTTTGCGAGATGCGCACGGCTTCCACATCAAGGGCAGCGCGGTTGATGATGGCGCCAGCGGCGCGTGCGGCCTTGATGGCCACGTTGAGCATGGGGTGCAGGTTGGTCGACATAAATTGTGAGCGGTAGCGCCAACCACACCCCGCCCGGCAGGGCGCAAGGCGAAGGAAAAGGGCAAGGCAGGCGTTGTGGAGGAGCAGTTGGCGCGGCCGGGCGATGCCAGCGGCGAAAATAGGGGGCGGATTCTACCGCGCCCCGTTTGGGATTGCACCCCTCTTTTTTGCCCACATGCGCACCCGATTCATCCTGATTGAAACCAGCCACGCCGGCAATGTCGGCGCTGCCGCCCGCGCCTTGAAGGTGATGGGCTTTGACGAACTGGTCCTTGTGCGACCGCGCTGGGCCAATGTGCTGCGCCGTGAAGAAACCATCCAGCGGGCCAGCGGCGCGCTCGATGTGCTGGCCAAGGCCCGCATCGTCGCCACGCTGGACGAGGCGCTCGACGGCATCACCCACCTGTGCGCCACCGCCATGACCCCACGCGACTTTGGCCCACCCACCCGTAGCCCGCGCCAGCACTTTGATTTGCTCCTGAAAAAAGAGCGCAAACCGCTTGAATCTATTGGGCTAGAGGCCAGAAAGGCTTCAAATGACACCTCGGACCTTGAAGGGGCAGCAACCGAGGCCCAGGACACCGTCGGCGTGGCCTTCCTCTTCGGCCCCGAGCGCTACGGCATGGCCAACGAGGACGTCTATCGCTGCGACGTGGCGCTGCAGATTCCCACCAATCCCCAGTTTGGCTCGCTGAACCTGGCGGCGGCCATCCAGGTGATTGCCTACGACTGGCGCATGGCCTTGGGGGGCTTTGAGGCGCCTGAGCCCACCTTGCGCCCCCAGGCCGATGCCGCGCAGGTGGCCGGCATGCTCACGCACTGGGAGCAGGCGCTCACGGCCATCGGTTTCCTGGACCCGGCCGCGCCCAAGAAGCTGATGCCCCGCCTCAACCAGCTGTTCAACCGCGCCCGCCTGGGCATGGAGGAAGTCCACATCTTGCGTGGTGTTGCCAAGGCCATGCTCAAGGCGGCGGAACCAAAGCGCTAGACTGCCGCCCTTTGCTTTTGGCGGAACTTTGCCCATGTTTGCCCGTTTGCGCTCCGACATCCAGTGCATCCTTGACCGCGATCCCGCCGCGCGCAGCGCCTGGGAGGTGCTGACCTGCTACCCCGGGCTGCACGCCGTCGTGTTCCACCGCCGGGCCCACTGGTGCTGGAACCACGGCTTCAAGTGGCTGGGCCGCTTTATCTCCCACCTCTCGCGGGGCCTCACCGGCATAGAAATTCACCCTGGCGCGCAGATTGGCGAGCGGGTGTTCTTCGACCACGGCATGGGCATCGTGATTGGCGAGACGGCGGTAGTGGGCGATGGCTGCACGATCTACCACGGCGTCACGCTGGGGGGAACCTCGCTGTACAAGGGCGCCAAGCGCCACCCCACCTTGGGCAAGGATGTGGTGGTGGGCGCGGGTGCCAAGGTGCTGGGCGGCTTCACCGTGGGCGATGGCGCCAAGGTGGGCAGCAATGCGGTGGTGACCAAGCCCGTCCCGCCCGGCGCGACGGCGGTGGGCAACCCGGCCCGCATTATCGAAGCGGCCGCCGATGCCAAGCGCGAGGAAGCCGCGTCGCGCATGGGCTTTTCGGCCTATGGTGTCACGCAAAGCGACGACCCCGTGTCTCTGGCCATGCGCGGGCTGATCGACAACGCGGCGTCGCAGGAGCATCAGATCGCGCTGCTCTGGAAGGCGATCGAAACCCTGGTCAATTGCCCGCCCGGCACCGATTGCGTGCCCGACGATGCGGCGCTCAAGGAGCGGTTCCAGGCGCGCAAGTTCAGCGACCTGATGGGCAAGTAAGGGGCCCGCCCAGTCAAACCGGTGACCGTTGGCGCGCGCGGGGGCTGTTAGCCTGCAAGTCCTATTGCGTGGGGTGGCTCCTTGCTGCTGCCCTGGTGTGTGTTCGACCCCGGAGAGAAACAAATGGAAGTGGTTCAGGCCTTGCAACAGCGCCAGTCGGTGCGCGCCTTTTTGCCCCAAGCTCCCTCGGCTGCGCTGGTGCGTGAAGTGATCGAGGGCGCAGCCCTGGCAGCCTCGGGGGGCAACCTGCAGCCCTGGCGCGTCGAGGCCGTCACTGGCGCCCCGCTGACCGAGCTCTTGGACGTCGTCGCCCAGGCCGAGCGCGAAGAAGAGGGCAGCACCCCGTCCTACCCGCCCAACCTGTGGGAGCCTTACCGCAGCCGCCGCTTTGAAAACGGCGAGGACCTCTACCGCAGCCTGGGCATTGGCCGCGACAACAAGCCAGCCCGCCTGCAGCAATTGGCCAAAAACGCCCAGTTCTTTGGCGCGCCCGTAGGGGTATTCATCTACGCCGACGAGCGCATGGGCCAGGTCCAGTGGCTGGACATTGGCATCTACCTGCAGTCGCTGATGCTGCTGGCCACCGACAAGGGCCTGGCGACCTGCGCCCAGGGCTACTGGCGCCACTCCGGCAAGACCGTGGCTACGCACCTGGGCTGGCCCGAAGGGCACCGCATGGTCTGCGGCGTCGCGCTGGGCTACGCCGACCCCGAGGCCCCCATCAACCAGTGGCGCTCATCCCGTGCGCCGTTTGCGGACTGGGCAGCGATGCGTGGCTTCTGAAGTGCTATTGAAAAAATAGCTGGTACCGCACACAAAAAAAGGGCTGGAGGCCCAAAAGACCTCCAGCCCTTGTCGTTTCAGTGCGCTCAAGCGCACCCTGTTCAGGGCTTGATGGCCACCTTGAGCACGCCGTCGCGCTGGTGTGCAAACAGGTCGTAGGCCGCCACGATGTCATCCAGGGGGTAGTGGTGGGTGACCAGCACGCCCAGGTCCACCCGGTTGGACGCGACCACGTTCATCAGGCGGCGCATGCGTTCCTTGCCGCCGGGGCACAGCGCGGTGCGGATTTGGTGATCGCCCAGGCCGGCGGCAAAGGCGGACAGGGGGATCTTCAAATCCTCTGAATACACCCCCAGGCTGGACAGCGTGCCGCCCGGCTTGATCACGCGCAGGGCGGACTCAAACGTGGCCTGCGTGCCCAGCGCCTCGATGGCGGAATCCGCGCCCCGGCCGCCGGTCAGCTTCAGGATTTCGCTGACCACATCGCAGTTCTTGAAGTTCAGCGTGATGTCCGCGCCCATCTTTTGCGCAATGCCCAGGCGGTGGTCGTTGCCATCGACGGCAATGATGGTCGTCGCGCCCAGCAGCCGGGCACCAGCGGTGGCGCACAAACCAATCGGCCCCTGCGCAAATACCACGACTGTGTCCCCGATGCGGATGTTGGCGTTTTCTGCGCCCTTGAAGCCGGTGGACATGA